>JAITHS010000113.1 GCA_031279875.1 Tannerella sp. | reverse complement strand
TACAGACCGTCAATACCCGCTCGGTTTCGTCAGCCGCGTTTATCGAACCTTCCGGCGTAATGATGCGCCCCGACCTCGCTCCTCAACGTCCGACGGATGCCGAAATTTATATGCCATCCATACCTCGTCACATCCCGTAAGAGACTATCCGTTAAAAATTAAAACTTATGAAGAGAATCTATTTTTATGCTGCCGCCGCGCTACTCGTTATATCAATGTGGTCTTGTTCCACGAAAAAAAACAGTACAAAAAGCAATGAAGCAACCGCTACCTCTGCTCAACAAAGAGATAAATCGGCGAACTCTAACTTAAAGAATGTTAATTCCGACGTCGCCGCGCTCAACCGTTACTGGAAACCGACCGTAAATATGTAACGATAAATAGTTAACGAAACATAAAAATTGTTAATTAATCATAATTAAGTATTTAATTAAAAAAAGATGTTTAATTTTGCGCATAATTTTTACAAAACGAAAGCAATTTTTTATTCATTATAAACATTATTCTGTTATGACAAACATTTCAAGACGAAATTTCCTCCAACGAGGAGCAGCAGCGGCGGCAGCGTTTACTATCGCGCCGAGCGCTATTTTAGGTAAAAGTCACGGATACATCGCTCCGTCAGACAAGTTGAACATCGCAGCCGTAGGTATCGGCGGCATGGGAAACAGCAACCTTAACGCCGTTAAAGGCACCGAGAACATCGTTGCACTTTGCGACGTTGACTGGGAATACTCGAAACCTGTTTTCGGTAAATATCCGGCCGCTAAAAAGTACTGGGATTGGCGAAAAATGTACGACGAAATGGGTAAATCCATTGACGCCGTAATTGTTGCAACCGCCGACCACACGCACGCCATTATCGCGGCAAACGCTATCACTATGGGCAAACACGTGTATGTTCAGAAACCGCTTACACACTCGGTTTACGAATCACGTTTGCTGACCAAACTTGCAGCGAAATATAAAGTCGCTACACAGATGGGTAATCAGGGATCTTCCGGAGAAGGCGTTCGCAAAGTGTGCGACTGGATTGCTAACGGTGAAATAGGCGAAGTGAAACGTGTTGACACGTTTACCGATCGCCCGATTTGGCCGCAGGGACTGAATACTCCCGCAAACGGACAATGGTTGCCAGAGACATTAAATTGGGATTTGTTTTCCGGACCTGCCAAAGTGATTCCTTACAACTCAATCTATCACCCGTGGAACTGGCGCGGATGGTGGCTGTACGGAACAGGCGCGCTCGGCGATATGGCATGTCATATCATGCACCCGATTTTCAAAGGCTTACATCTTGGATACCCGACAAAAGTACAGGGAAGTTCTACAATGTTGCTCGTCGATTGCGCACCGACTGCTCAATCTGTACGCTATACATTCCCCGCACGTACCGTTCCGAGTATCAAGAAGGTGAAATTCCCCGAAGTACAGATAAACTGGTACGACGGCGGTATCAAACCAGTGATGCCCGACGGCTGGCCTGCCGGCAAAAACATGAACGATGACGGCGGAGCAGCTATTTTCTACGGAACAAAAGACGTTCTGATTTGCGGTTGCTATGGCGTTCGTCCTTGGCTTCTGTCTGGACGTACACCCAAAGCGCCTGAAACACAGCGCGTTGTTACTGTCAGCCACGAAATGGACTGGGTGGGAGCATGTAAGGAAAGTCCCGAATCACGCAGAAAACTTGCATCCGATTTCAGCGAAGCAGGTCCGTTCAACGAAATGGTTGTTATGGGAGTTCTCGCAGTTCGTCTGCAAGGATTAAACAAAGAACTGGCTTGGGACGGCGAGAATATGCAGTTTACCAACATTTCGGATAACGAAAAGTTCAAACTTATCAAAGCCGACAACTTCACCATCGTCAATGGACATCCTTCATTTAAGAAAGATGAAGAAGATGTCGTTGCCAAACCTTTTGCTGCCGAACTTATTAAACATACCTATCGCGACGGCTGGACTCTTCCGGCAATGCCGTAAGTCAAAAAGGTGTAAAAACCGTCACGTTTTCATAAACACCCTTACCTGAAACCCTTGCAGGATATTCCTGCAAGGGTTATCAGGTAGTCATTCAAGGGTTAGCAGATGCGTTTCGGAAAGAGTAACAACAAATTATAAATTTTTATACGCAGAAAAATGAAGAAAGTATTTTTATTTGCAAGCGTTGTCTGCATGACTACGCTCATATTTTGCAGTAGCTGTGAGAAGAAAGCCGATTTCGTATTTACGGTTTCAGGCAATAAAACCACAACCGAATTTACGACGCCCGATTCGCTGACATATACGGAAGTTAACTATCCGCAAATCAGCAATTTCGACCAAGCACCCAAAGACAAAGACGGCTTTGTAACCATTTTCGACGGCAAGTCGTTTAACGGGTGGAGAGGCTATCTTAAAGATGCTGTACCCGGAAGGTGGATTGTAGAAGACGGAGCAATAAAATTTAACGGCTCCGGCGGCGGAGAAGCCCAGAACGCCGACGGTGGAGACATCATCTTTGAGAAGAAATTGAAAAATTTCCGCTTCGAATTTGAATGGAAAGTTGCCAAAGGCTCTAATTCAGGAGTGTTCCTTTTAGCCCGCGAAATCAAAGGCGAGCCGATTTATACCTCATCTCCCGAATATCAAATACTTGATAATGAGAACCATCCCGACGCCCGCGCTACCGAAAACGGTAACAGAAAATCGGCCTCTCTTTATGACATGATTCCGGCCGAGCCGCAGAACGCCAAACCGTTCGGACAGTGGAATACCGGCGCTATCGAATGCTATAAAGGAAGTGTTTTTCATTTTCAAAACGGCAAGAAAGTTTGTGAATATCATTTGTGGACGCCCCAGTGGATTGCCCTTATCAATGCCGGTAAGTTCAAACAGGGCGGTGATTTCAAATACGCTTTCACTTTGCTGTCTAATCTTGGCGGAGATGCCCACGAAGGCTATATCGGCTTCCAAGACCACGGCGACGATGTATGGTATCGTAACATAAAAGTTAAAATATTAGACTAATACCTGCAGTTTTTAATTATTCAAATGACCCTGACAGGCATATCACAAACTTGTCAGGGTCAATTTTTCCGATGACAAGTCAAACATGTACTCTATCTAACGGTCTGCGTATCATAACTTTACCGAGCGGCTCGCCGGTGTCGTACTGCGGATTTGCCGTCAATGCCGGTGCACGCGACGAAACGCTTTCCGAACACGGACTGGCGCATTTCGTTGAACATACCCTCTTCAAAGGCACCGCTAAACGCAAAACTTGGCATATCCTCAACCGTATGGAAAATGTCGGCGGCGAACTAAATGCCTACACAACAAAAGAAAATACGTTTCTCTATACCGTTTTTCCCGACAGCGAACTCGAAAGAGCCGTAGAACTGCTGGCCGACCTCATCGCCAACTCCGTATTCCCCGAAAAAGAACTCGTTAAAGAACGCGAAGTTATAATCGACGAGATAGAATCATACCAAGATTCGCCTGCCGAACTTATCTTTGACGATTTCGAAAATCTGCTCTTCGACCAACATCCGCTCGGACACAACATTCTCGGTAACAAACGCTCCGTCCGCTCGTTTACTGCCGCTTCATGCCGCTCGTTTATCGACCGCTTCTACACAGCCCCAAACATGGTTTTCTTTTGTATGACCGACAAACCGTTTCGGAGAGTTGTCTATCTGTCGGAAAAATATTTCTCGCAGATTAATGCCAACAACGCCGTTCTGCAACGCCACAAACCCGACGATATTACGCCCGTCAATATCGTAAGAAAGAAAAAAACGCATATCTCGCACGTCCTGATGGGTTGTCGCTCGTTCGACATATTCCACCCGCAACGGTTTCAACTCTATCTTTTAAACAACATTCTCGGCGGTCCGGGTATGAACAACCGCCTCAACGTAAGCCTCCGTGAAAAACACGGTCTGGTTTATACCGTCGAATCAAACGTTTCGGCATGTACCGATACTGGCACGTTTTCAATTTATCTCGGAGTAGCGCCCGAAAACCGCGAACAGGCTATCGAACTCGTTAATAATGAACTCAATAGCCTCTGTAATCGCAAACTTTCGACCCTTCAACTTGCCGCCGCCATAAAACAGGCCGTCGGACAGATAGGGGTGGCTTACGACAACAAAGAAAGTCGCTTTCTGGGGCTTGGCAAAATGTTCCTGCTCTGCAACACTTACGAAGATGTCGGCGTTATCATCTCCGCTATCCGCAAAATAACGGCGGAACAACTGCTCGAAACAGCTAATAATCTGCTTGTTACCTCAAATATGACTTCGCTTATTTATCAACATTAAAATATATACTATTTATGAAAAGAAGACATTTTATCAAAGCTGCAGGCGCTATGTCGCTGTTGACGCTTGCAACCCTTGTCGCCACCTCGCTTACCTCGTCGGTTGAAGCGCCGGTTGAAGCGCCAACCAATCCGACCGCCGAGCCGGTCGAAGCATTCGCCAAAAAAGAAATCTACGAATGGCGAATTTATACTCTCAACGGCGAAGGCGTGCTATTAGACGACTTCCTCGCCAAATCTCTGCTGCCCGCTTACCAACGCAAAAAAATCAAAACAGGAGCGTTCAAACCTCTCACCATCAAAGACGGCGAAGAAGAAAAACGCCACATCCTGCTGATTTATCCCGATATTCAGACATATCTGAAAGTCAAACAGGCTATCTGGGAAGACAAAACCTTTCTTGAAAGCGCCAAGCAGTATTTCGACACTTCGGCACCGAAACCGGAGTACTTCGCTTTTGAATCCTATCTCAGCGAGGCTTTCGACTTTATACCCATCCACCGCAAGCCCGACGCCGCGCGAGGACTCTTTGAGATACGTATCTATCACAGTCCTAACGAAGAAGCGAGCAAACGCAAAGTGAAGATGTTTAACGTCGATGAAATCAAAATATTTGATGCCGTCGGCGTCAACTCGGTGTTTTACGGCGACATCATTGCCGGTC
>JAITHS010000104.1 GCA_031279875.1 Tannerella sp. | reverse complement strand
TTTCAAAAATATGAATTATTAGGGTTATTTCGACTGCAAAGGTACAAAAAATTGAGGATTTTTCATTTTTTTTCCACTTCATCTACGATGCGTTCGGCGGAGTGGTGTTGAGCAAAAGTATAAATATTAGAACTCAGCGTTTGAAGGCGGGCTTTATCATTTAGTAATGAGAGGACGGCAGAAGCGAGACCATCTTCGGCGGCGGCGTCGGGAAGGAGTATGGCGGCGTCGCGGTCTGACAGGGCAACGGCATTGTGGGTTTGGTGGTCTTCGGCCACGTTGGGCGACGGTACGAGGATTGACGGCTTCTTTTGGAGTGTTAATTCGGATATCGAAGCGGCGCCGGCACGCGACACTACTACGTCGGCAACGGCGTAGGCGTAATCCATGCGGGTAATGAATTTGTCATACCATAAACCTTTATATTCGACGTCGCCCATCTCTTTTTTGATTGTTTCGTAATAATAACTGCCTGTTTGCCAGATTATTTGAACTCCGGCGTCAGTCATAGTTTTCAGACTTTTAAGGACGCCATTATTGATTGTTCTTGCTCCGAGACTGCCACCGACGGCAAGCAGGACGGGTTTGTCGGCTTCGAGACGAAAATAGGATAAGGCGTCGGCTGTTTTTTCATGCGTCGTTTCAAGTTCTTTACGTACAGGGTTGCCGGTCAGAACGATACGGTCGGCAGGAAAAAACCGCTCCATACCACTATATGCGACGCATATCTTTTTGGCTCTTTTGGCAAGCATTTTGTTTGTCATACCGGCATAAGAATTTTGTTCTTGCAGTAGCGTCGGGACGCCGAGAAGCGACGCCATAAACAGCGTCGGGCCGCTGGCATAGCCGCCGACGCCTATCACAACATCGGGTTTGAACCGGCGGATATGCTTTCCGGCCAGCAACAAACTTTTGATTAAGCCGACTACCGTACTGATATTTTTTAGTATCTTCTGGCGATTAAAACCGCTGACCGGCAGACCGATAATTTTGTATCCGGCTTTCGGTACACGCTCCATCTCCATACGATTGCGGGCGCCGATAAAAAGGATGTCGGCATCGGCATAACGGCGCTTAATCTCGTCTGCTATCGACAATGCCGGAAATATATGTCCCCCCGTGCCTCCTCCGCTTATTATTATTTTCATTCCTGCCTCCCGCTTTCTACCTGTTCAACTTCTTCATCGCTTTCTGCCTGTTCTACTTCTTCATCGCTTTCATCGTTTTCTTCTCCCATTCCGGCGCTGAAACGGCTGACACTTAATATTATACCGAAATAGAGACAATTAAGAATCACCGATGTACCGCCACGGCTGATGAGCGGCAGCGGCTGACCGGTAACGGGGATCAGATTGACGGCTACCGCCATATTGATAAGCGCCTGTATGACAACGAGCAGTCCGCTTCCCAGCGCTAAATACTTGGGAAAGAGCCGCTTACATCGTCGCGCAATAATAGCCACCCGAAAGAGAAGTATTATATAGAGTGCAAGAACACCGATACCGCCGATTAGCCCCATCTCTTCGATTATTATGGCGTAGATAAAGTCGGAATATGCTTGGGGCAAATAATCTCGCTGGATGCTGCGGCCGGGCAAGCGACCGATAAAACCGCCGCGTGCAATAGCTATCTTGGAATGATTGACCTGTCTGTTTTCATCGTTTATCACATATTTATTTTCGTCTTCTTCGGCTATATGTCCTTCAAGGCGATGCTTCCACGTAATTGCGCGGTCGGGGAAATATTTCTTTGCAAAACCGTCAGGCGTCAGTTTGAAGACGGCAAACAATCCGCCGCCGGCAACTACCAGAATAACAACCGTTAACAGCATCTTTTTACTATCTGCTCTGCCGATAAACATCATTATAAAGCATACTACAAAAAGCAGAAAAGCGGTAGAGAAGTTTTCCGGAAAGATAAGCGCACAGGTAATGCCGAGCGCTATTATCATGATCCAAAAAGCGGCATTGCGGTTGCGTTCCTGCTTGCTGAGAAAGTAGGCGATGAATATAACGCATGAAATCTTGGCTATTTCGGAAGGTTGAAACTGAAAGCCGAAAACCGACAGAAAACGGTGAGCCATATTGATCTTGGAGCCGATGAAAGGCGTGATTATCAACATTATAATCGACAGCGGCAGAAATATTACTCCGATTGAGAAATACCTGTTCGGAATGTGATGAAGCACAAGCATCGCTGCAACGCCTGCCAGCAGAAAGGTAGCGTGCCGCAGGATAGGCTCCCAGAACACATCTTTCCTGTATGCAAGCGTACTTGTTGCGCTGTAAACTTCAATTAATGATATGACACACAGCAACATAAAGATAATCCATACTGCTTTGTCGCCTTTGAATAGTTTTTTTATTAAATCCATATTTTTTCGGTTTAATGTTTGAGAGTTGCATTATTAAAGCCGTAATACAGAAGCCTTAAACTGTTCGCCGCGGTCTTCGTAGTTGCGGAAGAGGTCGAAACTTGCGCAACATGGTGAGAGTAAAACAGTGTCGCCTTTGACGGCTAATCCGTAAGCCTTATTTACTGCTTCCTGCATTGAATGGGCGTCGGCAATAACGGGGACTTTGGTGTCGAAAAAAGCGTGCAGTTTGCTGTTGTCAACGCCGAGAAATATCAGGGCGCGGGCTTTGCGGCACACGAGTTCTTCGATTTCGGTATAGTCGTTGCCTTTGTCGGTGCCGCCGAGAATAAGTACAATCGGCGTGTTGACGCTTTGCAGGGCATACCAGCATGAGTTGACATTGGTGGCTTTCGAGTCGTTGATATAGTCAACGCCACGCACGCGGGCTACCGGTTCGAGGCGATGTTCTACGCCTGCAAAGTCGCTCAACGAGGCGCGGATACGCTCGTCGCGTATGTCCATCACCTTTGCCGCTATGCCCGCAGCCATCGAGTTGTAAAGATTGTGCTGCCCTTTGATGGATAATAGTTCTCTTTCCATTGTATATTTGCTGTTTTTTGTTGCTATAAATAATTTAGTATCAGTTGCATAAGAAGAGTTTGACGAACTTTGCATCCCAAACGGATACATCGTTGCCTGTGGCTTATGACGTTCTATTCCTGCCCTAATAACGGGGTCTTCCGCCCAATAGATAAAAGCTTCCGACGATGTCTGATTGCGGATGATGCGAAATTTTGCGTCGGCATATTCTTGAAAATCATAGTGATAGCGATCTAAATGGTCGGGGGTGATGTTCAACAGAATGGCGACGTCGGCGCGGAAGTCATACATGTTGTCGAGTTGGAAACTGCTCAATTCGATAACGTAGTATTGATGCGGGCTTTGGGCTACCTGCAAGGCGAGGCTCCGTCCGATATTTCCTGCCAAACCGACGTCGAGACCTGCATTGCGGAAGATATGATACGTCAGCGAGGTAGTTGTCGTTTTGCCGTTGCTGCCGGTGATGCAAATCATCTTCGCGTCGGTATAGCGTCCCGCAAATTCTATCTCCGAAATGATATGTATTCCCTGTGATATAACCGACTGAATTACAGGTGCTTTATCAGGTATTCCGGGACTTTTTATAATTTCCGAAGCATCCAATATTTTCGACATGGTATGTCCTTCCTGCTCATATTCAATATCATGATTATCAAGCATTAAGCGATATTCTTCGGCAATCGCTGACGAATCGCTGACAAAGACCTCGAATCCCTGTTTTTTTGCCAGAACAGCCGCTCCTGCGCCGCTCTCGCCCGCTCCGAGTATGACAATGCGTTTCGTATTCATCTGATTTTCAACGTTACCATTGTTATTATTGCTAAAATTATGCCTATAAGCCAAAATCTCAACACGAGTTTCGATTCGGGAACAATATCAAACGGCTTACTTATCACGGCGATAACGTCGTTGCCTTTCTTCTGAAAATGGTGATGCAAAGGCGTCATCTTGAATATACGCTTGCCCGTACCGTATTTCCGGTGGGTGTATTTGAAGTAGCATGTTTGAATTATAACCGACAGACTTTCAACAAGAAAGATGCCGCAAAGGATGGGTATCAGCAGTTCTTTGCGGATTACGATAGCAAAAACGGCGATGATGCCGCCGAGCGTCAAACTGCCCGTATCGCCCATGAAAACCTGCGCCGGAAACGAGTTATACCACAGGAAACCGATAGTAGCACCGATAAACGCTGCTGCAAAAATCACAAGTTCTTCTGCGCCCGGCAAAAACATGATATTTAGGAATGAGGCAAATTGAATGTGCGACGACATGTATGCCAAAATGCCGAGCGCAACGCCGATTATTGCCGAACTTCCTGCTGCCAAACCGTCAAGACCGTCGGTCAGATTGGCGCCGTTCGACACTGCCGCAACGATGAATATCACTATCAAAATGAAGAATATCCATGTTACTTCTTTCTTGTAATTGCCTGCCCATGAAGCAAGTACGGCATAATCGAGGTTGTTGTTCTTGAAAAACGGGATGGTGGTTTTAGTGGATTTTGTTTCTGTCGGATGAATAGTTATCTCGGTAACGTTGTTGTGGTTTGTTTTTTCCAGATTTTCGTGTATAACAGCATCGGGACTCATGTATAGCGTCAGCCCTACTATCAGCCCCAAACCTGTCTGTGCAACGAGTTTGAACTTGCCGCGCAACCCTTTCTTGTCTTTGCGGAAAACTTTGATATAATCGTCGATAAATCCCAGCCCGCCAAGCCATAATGTGGTGATAATCATCAAAATAATATACACGTTGTTGAGCCGTGTAAACAATAGTACAGGCACCAAAATGGCGATGATGATGATAATGCCGCCCATAGTAGGGACGCCACGTTTTGCCATCATCCCTTCGAGACCAAGATCGCGGACTGTCTCGCCGATTTGCAGTTTTTTTAGTTTGTTAATGATTTTTCGACCGATAGCGGTAGAGATGAACAGGGCAAAAACCAAAGCCATTCCCGACCGGAATGAGACGTATCGAAACATCCCCGCTCCGGGAAAATCTATATTGTCAAGATATGCAAAGAGGTCGTATAACATAGTGGTTAGTAGTTAGTGATCAGTGATCAGTGATTTAATTTCTTCTCTGTCATCAAAATGATATTTAACGCCTTTGATTTCCTGATAGTCTTCGTGTCCTTTGCCGGCGACGAGTATTACGTCGCCTTTTCGGGCGAGGGCGATGGCTGTTTTTATGGCTTGACGGCGGTCGGTAATACAGAGGGTGCGGGCTTTTGCGGCGTCGTCTAATCCTGCGTACATGTCGGCGATGATGTCGTCGGGTTCCTCAAAACGGGGATTGTCGGAGGTCAGGATTACGCGGTCGCTTTGTTTGACGGCGGCTTGTGCCATGAGCGGTCGTTTGCCTTTGTCGCGATTGCCGCCGGCACCGACTACCGTAATTATTTGGATATCGTTGTCTGTGAGCCTTTTACACTGTACTATTTCGTTGATAGCTCCCAGCACATTATCAATAGCATCAGGCGTATGGGCGTAGTCAACGATGGCGGTAAAACCTTTCGGAGAACATATCGTCTCAAACCTGCCTGCGACGGGATAGAGTGCGGAAAGCGCCACAAGAGCATCGTCGAAGTCTTCGCCGAGCGCTACCGTAGCACCTAAAACTGCCAAGAGGTTGTAAACATTAAACAGCCCTGTGAAATGCGTAAAAACGTCTTGACCGTTTACGTCCATCTCCGTGCTGTCGAGATGCGATTCGATGATACGCGCCTTAAAATCAGACTGTTGCCGAAGAGAGTATCTCAACCGCCGCGCACGTGTATTTTGCAACATTACTTCGCCGGTTTTGTCGTCGGCGTTTGTTAGCGCAAAGGCGTCGGCGGGCAGGTCGTCGAAGAATTTCTTTTTGGCTTTCAGATAGTTATCCACAGTGATGTGATAGTCAAGATGGTCGCGTGTCAGGTTGGTGAAGATACCGCCGTCGAAGTCAAGCCCGGCGATACGCTTTTGGTCAATAGCGTGCGAACTGACCTCCATAAAAGCATACTCGCACCCCGCATCAACCATCTTCGCCAATAAGCCGTTGATTGTCAACGCATCGGGAGTAGTATGTGTAGTAGGAACGGCTTCGTCGTCAACATAATTGCAGACGGTCGAGAGAAGTCCCGCCTTATAACCCAATTTGCGAAACATATTATATAATAATGTAGCGATAGTAGTTTTGCCGTTAGTTCCCGTTACTCCGACAAGTTTCAACCGTCGCGAAGGATTGCCGTACCACGCCGCCGCAATACGACCTAATGCGTCTGAGGAATCTTTGACGATGATGAAGAGCCCTTCCCGACTTGAAAGTGCTTTCTCGCAAACTACCGTTACGGCGCCTTGATCGACAGCCTTTTCGATAAAGTCATGTCCGTCAAGATTAACGCCGCGTACAGCCACGAAGAGCGACCCTGCGCTCACTTTACGCGAATCGGATATAACGTCGGTGATTTCAATTTTAGACAGATCGCAAGTCTGTCCTGATTGGTCTGAAACCGTATATTCGTTTAATCCCGCGTTTATTAATAAATCATTTAATTTCATATTTTTTTCAAAACTTCAACGTTAACAATACTGTTTTGCCCTTTTCCGGCCGTGAGCCGGAAGGTATCGACTGCGACGCAACAACGCCCTGACCGGTGATAGAGACGCGCAAGCCACAGTTTTCCATTGCAAAAACGGCGTCTTTTGCTCCCATCCCCGTTACATCCGGCACAACGGTATTATCTACCGGTAGCGTCGTCAGGGTAATGTTACTGCCACCGTTACGGACATTGACAAACTTGCCGTTTACCTTGCCCGAAGTCTTCACTCCCAGCCTGTCGGTAACTGTCGTCGTAGCGCTGTAAAGACCGTCCATAACTGCCGGCACAGATACGCGAAGCGAATCGTTGCGTGTCTTGTTAAGGTCGATAACAGTACACTGCGCATAAATTTTTTCGGCAATTTCTTTCACTACCGTACCGCACATCCCGCCGCCCGAAACAGCGCCAACACGCGGGCGTTTAATAACTACAAAACAGGTATATTGAGGGTCTTCGTAGGGAAAGAAGCCGCAGAACGAGACGTTATGACCGCCTCCCGACCTGTAAGTGCCGCTTTTCGACACTGCTTGGGCGGTACCTGTTTTGCCGGCTATTGTGATGATGTCGGACTTGGCCGGTTTACCCGTTCCGTCGCGACGTGATGGTGTCGGGTCTTTGTAGTTTACGACATTATAAAGCATGTTGCGGATTATTTTCAATGTCCTGTCGGAGCAAATCGACGGTATAACCGTTTCCGGCTCAAAATGTTTGACTACTTCGCCGTTTTGCAAAAAATCGGTAACAAACATCGGGCGCATCATTTTGCCGTTGTTGGCTATCGCGTTGAAGAACGTTAGTGTCTGAATAGGCGGTATCATCACTTCGTAGCCGAACGACATCCACGGCAGCGACGTTTGCGACCATCCTTTGTCGCCCGGACGACGCAGACGTGCTTTTGCGGAGCCGGGAATATCCAATTTCAAATCTGCATCCATGCCGATGCGGTGTAATCCGTCAATAAATTTCTTCGGATTTCTTTCATATCCGTGAAGTATAATTTTCGCTACTCCGATGTTTGATGAGTACCAGATTGCTTTTTCGGCCGTGATATGGCCGTATCCGCGTCCGTGATTATGGTCGGTCATGTTGCGGGTGCCGTAATGGAAGTTGCCGTCGCCTACGTCAACTGGTGTTGTCGGTTCGGCAACTTTATCTTCGATAGCCACCATCATAGAGGCGACTTTAAATGTTGAGCCGGGTTCGAGCATGTCGGAAACGGCGCGGTTGAGGTCTTCCGAGTATGTTCCCGGCGTTCTGCGTTCCATGTTTGTTATAGCCTTGATAGCTCCTGTTTTTACTTCCATGATGATAGCGGTTCCGGCGTCGGCGTCGGTCTTTTTGAGTTCGTCGGTGAGAGCTTTTTCAACCAAATCTTGAATACTGATATCTATCGTAGAGCGGATATCGATGCCGTTAACGGGTTCGTCGGCAATAATGTCAGCCCATCTGCCGCCCACTCTCTGCTGTACGCTTATGCCCGGTAGGCCTCTCAACAGCGAATCGTACTGCATTTCAAGTCCTACTCTGCCTTTGGTAACGCCAGACGAATCTATCTCGCTGTATATCTCGCCTATCGTGCGCGAAGCCAGCATCCCGAACGGTTTTTGACGGCGCATCATTTCTTTTGTGCCAAAGAAGCTGTTTCGTTTCGGCAACCGTAGCAACGGAAAAGTAAGTATTTCTTTCAAGTCGTTGTATGATATTTTCTCTTTATAAAGCGGAAATTCGCTCTTTCCTTCTTTCAATCCTTTGAGAAGATATGCTTTATAGCCGTCTTTGGTGCGGTCTTTGAATTTGCGGGACAGACGAAATGCCAGAGAATCAATATTGTTATATTTGCTGTTGAAGAGCGAATCGACGGCAAAACCCGTATTTGCAGCCTTTTTGCCGCCTCTCAATTTCTCGCCTTTTTTCTTAAATACTTCCGAGCCGAAATCAATATATACGCGATAAACAGGCGTACTTGTAGCCATCATTCGATCGTCGTCGGACAGGATATTGCCGCGCACAGGTCTGACGACACGTTCGGGGCGTTTTTGTTTGTCGCCGAGTTTTATCCATTCTTTGCCTTCATAGAGACTTATTTTGAATGCGCATATCAAAATAGCGACCGCTACAATGCAGAGCAGCATTGTAACAATGAAATAGCGTGCAAAGATGTCTGTGTCGTTTTTGTTGTGTTTCATTTCTTTTTAATTTTGTACGGAGGAGTGGTTGATTTTGAGATGTCGAGACCTAATTGTTTGACGCGCTCTTCAACCTGCGACGGGCGTGTGTCGCCGGTAAGTTGGGTCGAGATATGAACGAGTTCATATTTCAGGTCGCGCAGTTCGGTTTGCAGTTTGTCGATCTTGTTGATTTTAATCAAACATGAGTAATGATTTGATATATAAATGAATAACGCTATAACGATAGCCATCAGTAAGACGGTATGTTTGACTGCCCATTTTTTGAGGATTGTTCCTCCGAAAAAATACATAAAATTTTTCTTTTTCTTCTTCATATTATATTTTTATTGATGGTTTGTTTTTCTCCTATTCTCATTTTGGCGCTTCGAGAGCGCGGATTTGCTGCCGTTTCCGACGCTTTTGGTGTAACCGGCTTTCCTATCGGCTTCAACGGCGCCGACCTGTTGCCGTAAATATCAGTATCAGCCTGACCGTCAATAGTTCCGGTCTTGATGAAGTTTTTTACCAGCCTGTCTTCCAACGAATGATACGAAATAACGACTAACCTGCCGTCGGGCTTCAAGAGTTGCGGCGTCTGAAACAGAAATTCTTCAAGCGCTTCAATTTCGCCGTTCACTTCGAGCCGTATAGCCTGAAATGCCTTTGCAAGGAAACGGTTTGCGGGTTCCTTGCCTTTAAACGGCGCTAATACCGACATCAACCTGCTGACCGACACTACTGGCTCTATCGACCGTGCCGCTACAAGAGCTGCCGCCATCTTCCGCGAGCATGTCAACTCGCCGTAACGGTAAAACAGTTCGGCAAGGCGCTCTGCGTCGTAGTTGTTGATAACGTCGGCCGCTGTCATGCCTGCACGGTTGTTCATCCGCATATCAAGTGTCGCATCTTCGTAACGAAATGAGAAACCGCGCGTACTGTCGTCAAAATGGTGCGACGACACTCCCAAGTCGGCTATTATCCCATCCACTGCCCCGACGCCGTGATAGCGCAGGAAGTTTGACATAAACCTGAAATCTCCTCTTACAAACGTAAACCGCTGATCATCAATAGCATTAGCCTCGCTGTCGGCGTCGCGGTCGAAAGCAAACAGTTTGCCTTTATCGTTGAGCATGTCGATGATAGCGCGTGAATGCCCACCTCCTCCGAACGTAGCGTCAACATATATCCCAAAAGGTTTTATTTTCAACCCTTCAACGCTTTCGTCAAGCAATACGGGAATATGATATTCGGTTTGCTTTTTGTACGTTATCAGCCTGTCAGTTGTTTCCAAGAGTTTTTTCTTCTTAATTTAGCTGGTAAAAGTAGTGATTTTTTTGCAATATAATGTATATTTTTTTAGTAAATATTTTTCAACAGGTATTATTTGAATTAAAAATTAAAAATTAAGAACTTCTTTGGATTAAGAATTATTATCCGTTATTGATTACCCGACATAAGGTAATTGATGTACCTGCCAATAACGGACAGGGCATTCGTCATTGCGAGCAGGAATGGTAGCGCCAAACGATAGGCAATGACGAATGCCCTGTGCGTTAACGTCCTCGTAATGATGCGATTAAGTGAAAAACGTCATTGCGAGTCCCGCAGGGACGACACTTTATTAACCGGTGACTTTAGTCTCCGGATTGAGTAGTCATCATATCAACAATAGTCCCGCATGGGACGACACTTGCGCCACTGCAAGGGTTGGTAAGTTTTAATCCTGACTATGTAACGATTATTCAAAGAAGTTCTTAATTCTTAATTTTTTTCACTACCTTTGCGGCGTCAATAGATACAAATTATGAAAGATTTTTTTCGTGTTCTTCGCCGATTTGTGCCGCCATACAAGAAGCATTTGATACTTAATATCGTTTTCAACGTACTGTCAGCTATATTTA
Source organism: Tannerella sp. (assembly GCA_031279875.1). GTDB lineage: Bacteria > Bacteroidota > Bacteroidia > Bacteroidales > Tannerellaceae > Tannerella. Next base: position 136 of record JAITHS010000104.1, on the reverse strand, counting down.
ACGTCTTTACTTTTGCATTGATTGTGCCGATACTTGAAATACTTTTCAAACTCAATGATAAGGTATATATTTTTATGGATTGGGCTTTTGAACCATTCTCGGCCGAATGGTGGAAAACGGCGCCCGACATATTACA
>JAITHS010000090.1 GCA_031279875.1 Tannerella sp. | reverse complement strand
AAAACATAATTTATTCAAACATGCAAAGTACAACCATGAAGTTTATTCTTGCGGCATTTACAGTCATTTTTATGACCTCCGGCTCGTTAGCATATCAATCGAAAGCGACAGATAGCACACGTCCGCTTGCCGTTACGGTAACAGTTAACCTTACGGATGCGTCGTTGAGCGAGTTTTTTACGGATATTGAGCAAAAAACGGGCTATGTTTTTCTCTACAAAACCGACGTCAACACCACGTCGGCAGTAACGGTTAAAGCCGAGAACGAGAACATCGAAGCGGTTCTTGACAAGACGCTCAAATCCCTCTATTTGAAGTATCACATCAAGAGAAATCAGATTGTCGTAGTACGCGACAAAGAGGCGGAAAAAACATCAAAACGAACGGCAAAAGAGTTTAAAACCACTTCCGAAGTTTCGTCATCCCAGCAAAAACACACTCTCAAAGGCGTCATCCTCGACCCGTTGGGCGAGCCGCTGGCTGGGGCTACGGTAACAATCGAAGGCTCTACAAAGGGCGTCATAACCGACGCCGACGGTATTTTCACTATCGAAGTGTCGCCAAACGAAACGTTAATAGTTTCGTATATCGGTATGCAGACGCAAAAGATTGCTGTCGGAACGCAGACGACGCTGACGATAAAGATGGAAGAAATGATGAGCGAACTTGAAGAAGTAACCGTCGTAGCTTTCGGAACGCAGAAAAAAGAAAGTGTTGTAGCGTCGATATCGACCGTCAAACCGACGGATTTGAAGATACCGTCAAGCAACCTTACCAACTCGCTTGCGGGTCGCGTGGCCGGTATGATTTCTTATCAGCGTAGCGGCGAGCCGGGGCAGGATAACGCAGAATTTTTCATTCGCGGAGTTATGACTTTCGGTTATAAGGTTGACCCGCTGATATTGATTGATAACGTGGAAGTTACAACCACAGAGTTAGCGCGTTTGCAGACCGACGACATCGCAAGTTTCTCAATCATGAAAGACGCTACTGCCACAGCGCTTTACGGCGCGAGAGGCGCAAACGGCGTTATCCTCGTCAACACCAAATCGGGTCGAGAAGGCAAAGCAAAAGTCAGCGTCAGATTGGAGAACTCGCTCTCGCAGCCTACGCAGGAATTGGAATTTGCCGACCCCATAACGTATATGCGTCTGCACAACGAGGCGGCTCTGACGCGCAATCCGCTCGCTCCTCTACCCTACTCTCAAAGCAAGATAGACAACACCGTTGCAGGCTTAAATCCGTACATGTTTCCCACAACAGAATGGCAGAATATGCTCATGAAAGACTACACGATGAACCAACGCGCAAACATCAGCGTAGCAGGCGGCGGCACGGTAGCAAGATATTATGTATCAGGCTCTTTCAATAATGATAATGGTATTCTGAAAGTTGACGGCTCAAACAATTTCAACAATAATATTAGCCTCAAAACATACAATCTGCGTTCAAACGTCAATATAAACCTCACAAAATCAACCGAATTGATTGTTCGCTTGAACGGAACTTTCGACGATTATATCGGACCTCTACACGGCGGCACGGCAGTTTATAACATGGTAGTAAGAAGTAATCCGGTAATGTTTCCGGCATTTTTTCCGGCATCGGATAATCCTGACGCTATGCATGTTATGTTTGGCAACTCGCAGCAAGAGAGCGCCAATCTCTATCTCAATCCTTACGCAGAGATGGTTAGAGGTTACAAGGAATATTCGCGTTCAACGATGCTTGCACAGTTGGAATTTAAGCAGTCACTTGACGCTATAACACAAGGGCTTTCATTTCGCGCTCTGATGAATACCAACCGTTATTCTTACTTCGATGTGAACCGTTTTTTCAACCCATTTTTTTATCAGGCGACCAATTACAATCGGCACAATAACACCTACAATTTGATACTGTTGAATGAAGACGGCGGTTCGCAATCGCTTTCTTACAGCGAGGGGCCGAAAAGCGTCAACTCGGTATTTTATCTTGAAAGTGCACTCAATTACAACCGTGAGTTTAATCGAAAACATGCCGTCAACGGACTTCTGGTATATACCATGCGTCAGTTGCTCGAAGCCAACGCCGGCAACTTGCAACTATCGCTGCCGCAACGCAATCTCGGCTTGGCCGGACGCGCTACTTATTCCTATGACAAGCGTTATTTCGCCGAGTTTAACTTCGGATACAACGGTTCAGAGCGTTTCTCCAAAAACCACCGCTTCGGATTCTTCCCTTCGGCAGGTTTGGCATGGAGCATATCTAACGAAGCGTTTTGGGAACCTTATCGTAAGATTATCAACAATTTGCGTTTGAGAATGACTTACGGATTAGTCGGCAACGATGCTATCGGCGACAAGGCAGACCGTTTTTATTACCTCTCAAATGTTGTATCTGGGACGGGCGCCAAGTTCGGTACTGAGTACGGATACAGCAAAAGCGGCATCACTGTTACACGTTATGCCAACGACGATATAACATGGGAAATATCGCGTAAGAGCAATGTAGCACTTGATCTGGGGCTGTTTGACGCTCTGAAAATCGAAGCCGAGTATTTCCGCGAGTACAGGAGCAATATCCTCATGACCCGTTCCGACGTACCTGCTTCGATGGGATTGGCAGCAAGTATGAAAGCCAACGTCGGCGAGGCGTCAGGTCACGGCATCGACTTGTCGATTGATTACTCACAGTTTGTCAACAAAGATTTATGGTTTCAGGGGCGCGGCAATTTTACTTATTCTACCAATAAATACGAAGTCTATGAAGAACCTCTTTACGACGAGCCGTGGCGTTCAAGGGTAGGTCATCCTATCAGGCAGGAATGGCTTTATATCGGCGAACGGCTGTTTGTCGATGAATATGAAGTGGCGAACTCGCCGACGCAGTTTGGAGATTATCTCGCCGGCGACATCAAATATCGGGACGTCAACGACGACGGACGTATCACGGAAGCCGACAGAGTGCCTGCCGGATATCCTACCGTTCCGGAAATAGCCTACGGCTTCGGACTTTCTTCCGGGTATAAAAACTTGGATTTCAGCATCTTCTTTCAAGGTACAGCCCGTGAATCGTTCCGTATCGGAGTTGCTAACACGGCACCGTTTCTCAACAATTACGCATTTGCGTTCGACGGTGTTAATTATCAGTCTAATAATCAATTGCTTAAAGCTTATGCCGACAGCCACTGGTCGGAAGACAACCGCCAACTGTACGCCCTATGGCCACGTTTGAGTACTACAAGTATAACTAACAACACGCAACAAACGACATGGTTTCAACGCGACGGAGGCTTCTTACGCCTCAAACAGGTTGAGTTGGGATACAGTTTTAACAGTCTGTCAAAAAAGTTAGGGACGAGTAATTTGCGGCTTTATCTTAACGCTACGAATCTGTTGTCGTGGAGCAAGTTTAAACTGTGGGACCCCGAAATGGCGTCCGAAGGTCTCGGCTATCCGATACAGAGAGTTTTCAATATAGGATTATATATTACGTTTAATTAAATTATGAATTATATGAAGACTGAAAAATATTCAACCCACACATGTTCGGTAATCCTTTCCTTACTTCTACCGTTCGCCATACTCGGCAGTTGTGACTATCTTGACGTCGTGCCGGACAACATTCCGACGGTAGAGGAGAATTTCAACATGCGTGTAGCAGCTGAGCGTTACCTGTTTACGTGCTACCGCTATTTGCCGACGCATGGCAGTTTGACGGCCGACCCCGCTATTGCCTGCGGAGACGAATTATGGTTTCTCTATCCCTATATCACAACCGTCGCTAACGGTTCCACATCAATAGCCAGAGGCTTACAGAACGTTACAACGCCGTTTCTTGATTTCTGGAACGGTACCGTCGGCAATTGCAATCCGTTTAAGGGTATCCGAGATTGTAATATATTCCTCGAAAACATATCCCGCGTGCCGGATATGGACGTTGGCGAAAAAGCCCGTTGGAGTGCCGAAGTGAAATTTCTTAAAGCATACTATCATTTTTATCTGTTCAGAATGTACGGGCCGATACCTCTTATGAAAGAAAATCTGCCTATCTCGGCAGGCGTTGACGAGGTCAAATCATACCGCGAACCGGTTAATGACTGCATTGATTACATGGTACAACTGCTTGATGAAGCGGCGCCTTTCCTGCCGGAAAAAATCGACCTCGAAGCCACAGAGTTGGGACGTATCACCAAGCCTATATGTCTGTCTCTCAAAGCTTTAATATTAGTTACCGGCGCCAGTCCGCTGTTTAACGGCGAAACTCCCGATTATAACGACATAGCGGATAATCGCGGCGTCAAACTGTTTAACGCAACTCCCGACCGCTCCAAATGGCTCAAAGCCGCAGCAGCATGTGCCGAAGCCATTACTCTTTGCGACCAATATTTCAAACTCTACACTTATGGCGCCGGAATGTCGTCGATAGGCTTCATAGACCCGTCGGATAGTACCAAGACGCTCATCTCAATACGTAACGCCGTGTCGGTAAAATGGAACGGTGAAGTAATATGGGCTAATACACAGAGTACCGGAGGAACACCGCAACAGGATGCCGCTCCATACGGAATTATGATGAGTCAGTACCCCGGAACGCTGCAAAACACGAGTACTTTTGGGCGCTACTCGCCGCCAATCAAGATAGCCGAGATGTATTACACTAATCACGGATTGCCTATTGATCAGGATGTTACGTATGATTATGCTGGTCGCTACAATTTACGGACAGCCGTGGCAAGCGAGAAATACTATCTGCAAACGGGTTATCGCACCATCAAACTGCATTTCGACCGTGAACCGAGATTTTATGGCAGTCTTGCCTTTGACGGCGGAGTATGGCTCGGACAAGGGGCTTTAAACGATGAAAATCAGTATTTTATACAGTGTAAAGCCGAACAGTTACAGGTACCGCCGACTACCGCACGAACTAACGTAACGGGTTACTGGCCTAAAAAATTAGTCAATTACCAAAGTCAAGCGCCAACAACATCCGGCTCTAACGGCTTTACTGTTGTGTCCTATCCATGGCCTGTGATACGCCTTGCCGACCTCTATCTGCTTTATGCAGAGGCTCTTAACGAGGCTTACGGGGCTATCGGCGATGCTTACGGCACAGCAAATCCCGATTCTCCCTACACATGGCTCAACAAAGTCAGGCAGCGAGCAGGCATCCCCTCTGTCGGCGAATCATACGACAACTATGCCCGTTTTCCCGACAGATACAAGACACAAGAAGGCTTGCGAGACATCATCCGCCGCGAGCGACTTATCGAATTGGCGTTTGAAGGGCATCGCTTCTGGGATTTGCGTCGATGGCGCATTGCCCACGAAGAACTCAACAACCCGATTACAGGTTGGGATTATCTGCAAAAAGCCGATGAATACTACTATCGTCGACGCGTACTCTTCAACCAGACATTTACTTTGAGGGATTATTTCTGGCCTATACGTGAAAGCGAAATGCTCGTAAATCGTAATCTCGTGCAGAATTACGGATATTAAACAAATGAAACATAATAATATGAACACAAAAATATTACTTCTTGCTGTCATTCTCCCGTTCGCCCTAATCTCGTGCAACGAGGAAACGCACTCGCCGTTAGATGAAGGAAGTCGCGTCCCTTTGCAGGTCATCAACCCTGTCTCGGAACCGCTACCCGGAGCAGTAAAAATCAAATACCAACTTCCAAACGACAAAAGCCTACTGTATGTCAGGGCGCGCTCGGAAATACGTCCGGGAGTATTCAGAGAAGAAAAATCATCATATTACACCAGCGAGATAACTCTCGACGGCTTCGGTGATACCGACGAACATACCGTTTATCTCTATTCGGTAGGACGTAACGAAGTGGAATCATCTGCCGTTGCCGTCAAAGCAAGACCGGACACACCGCCGATATTTCCTGTATATCAATCTATTCAAGAAACTATTCAAGAAACATTCGGCGGCATAAAGTTCGGCATCAAAAATCCGACCGAAGCCAGTGTGCGTATCTACGTCAATACCGTAGATTCACTCGGCGAACCTTTCCTTGCGGATATTATCTATACATCCGCCGCAGAAGATAATTTCAGCGTCAGAGGATATGAAGCCGAACCGCGATATTTTTCCGTCTATGTGCAGGACAGATGGGGCAATACTTCCGACGTTTACGAAAATACTTTCAATCCGTGGATAGAAAAACGGTTAAACAAATTGAAATGGACAGGCATAGAACTGCCGGGCGATATGACAAACAACATCCAACAGGGACGAGTCGTTGCCCGTCTCTGGGACGAAGGTGTTACCGACAATACGATGTATCAAACTATGTCGGGAATCAAACCGTTGCCTCATACTCTCACAATAGACCTCGGCGTCAAGGCGGTTTTGTCAAGAATTGTAGTCAACGGTCGGGCAAGCACTAACGACAATTTCCTCTATAATGCGGGAGCGCCTAAACAGTGGGATATTTACGGTTCGGAAGACCCTAATCCCGACGGGAGTTTTGATGACTGGTATCTGCTTAACGAGACGCCATGCGAATCATTTAAACCTTCGGCACTGCCGCTGGGACAGCATTCCGACGATGATTATCAACGACAACTCAACGGCGAAGAATATGAGTTTTCCAATCTCACTCCGGTCAGATATATTCGGATGAGCATCAATCAGGTGTGGGGCGGCGCCGGCACAACGTTCTTTAACATGCAGGAAATAACTCTTTACGGCACTGTTCTGGAAGATTATTATTAAAATTAATAAATATGAACAATAAACGACTTATAAACACTATTTTAGGCGTTATCTTTGCTCTGCTCGCATTTTCAGCCTGCGACGGAATGACCGACAATTACAAACAATATGTAGAATCGGGCGAAAAGGTTTATCCCGCAAAAGCCAATTTCGTGCAGGCTTTTTCGGGTAAAAACCGCATCCGGCTACAATGGCTCATTACCTCCGACCCGTCTATAACTTCCGCCGTCATCTACTGGAACAACAAACGGGATTCGAAAAATATCACCGTCAATCGTACCTCCGGAGTTGATACCGTCAGCGTTATGCTTGATAATATGCCCGAACAGACTTATAACTTTGAGATTTACTCGACAGACGCCGACGGCAATAAATCTGTGGCAGCGCAAATTATCGGCACCGTCTATGGCGATAAATATCGTAATACACTGCTTAACAGAGCAATACAAAAAATCGAAGCTACTGACGATGGCGACCTGAACATTGTCTGGGGCAGTGCAGAGACAGGTAATATCAGCCAGACAGTGATTTATACCGATAATAAGGGAAATAAGCAAACCGTCGAAGCCACAGTCAACAATAGCGAAACCTTGCTGGAAGCGCCCGACTTTGATAAGAGTTTCATTATGGCGACCGTTTTCATGCCCGATAGCTTCGCCCTCGATACCTTTATGGTGACTGCGCAAACAGTTTCTTTTACAGTTCAGGAAACCTCGGCTGAAATTGATCGCAGCAAATTCTCCGTCAAAGACTTGCCGGGCGACCACAGCGAAAACAACAACGCTACCAACAGCCTCGACCGCATCTGGACCAACGATTACGGCACTGCCGGAACACCGTTTATATCAAAGGCATGGGCGCTGACGGCATGTGACGACCTCGTTCCTTTCCCTTACTGGTTTACTATCGACATGGGTGCGGCATACAATATATCCGAACTTACTCTCTACCAGCGCGGAGGAGCCGATTTGTATAAAAACTCAAACTTGAAACTGTTTGAGATATGGGGCGCGGCAGAAGTCGATGAAAACTATAATCCTAACGAACACAACAACGTTTTCGATGACAACTGGATACTCCTCTCGCAATGCGAGATTGTGCCGCCGACAGATGCAGGTACATGGGCGGCGGTGGCTGCGGAGGGTCATACTTACGACCTGCGCGTCAACGGTCAATTGCAAAACATCCGCTATCTGCGCATTAAGGCTATCGACAATTGGCAACCCTTAACAGGCACCTGCCCCACAGTCAAAAAACGTACTTATATCAACATCGCCGCAATAAAACTCATTGCTGTTCAGCGGATTGTGATTTTTTGACCCTTGCAGGGGTTAAAAACCCTGCAAGCGGTAAAAAACCCCTGCAAGCGGTAAAAAAACAAAACCAAATTATTATAACAATATGAAAATAAAGACATTATCAATTATTTTATCTTTTTGTTGTTTATCGGCATACTCTCAAACTGCCGATTTACAGAACTTTCCTGTCGGCTTTACTCCAAAAGAAGTAGGCGACAGGCTCGTGAAGCATTATCTGACCAAACAGATTGCGCCGAAAAACGGCAAATACGTCGCATATCCCGAAGTATGCACATGGCTCGGCAGTCTATGGTATGCCGATGCTACCGGCAACGACGAAATGTATAACTCTCTCGTAAGCCGTTTTGAGCCGCTTTTTATGGAGAAAAAAACGCTCCTTCCGGATCCTGTACATGTTGACTTGACGGTTTTCGGCTCTATTCCGTCGGAGATATACCGCAGGACACATATTGCAAAATATCGCGATATGGGCGTCGGATACGCCGAATCGCAGTGGCGACTGCCCAAAGACACTTCCAAATTGAGTAAAAAGACAAAAGACTTTGCCGCAAAAGGCTATTCGTGGCAAACACGTCTCTGGATTGACGATATGTTCATGATTACAGCCGTTCAGACGCAGACATACATGGCAACCGGCGACCTTAAATACATCAATCGCTCCGCAAAAGAAATGTCGTTATATCTCAAAGAGTTACAGCGTCCAAACGGTCTGTTCTACCATACTCCGGAAACCCCGTTTTACTGGGCACGAGGTAACGGCTGGATGGCTGTCGGTATGGCTGAAATTCTACGTATGCTGCCCGACGACAACGACAATAAGGCTGTAATCATGCAGGGATACCGTAAGATGATGCAGTCATTACTTGATTATCAGGCAGATGACGGTATGTGGCGACAACTCATCGACGACCCTACTTCATGGAAAGAAACCTCCGGCACGGCAATGTTTCTCTATGCCATGATAACAGGTGTTCGCAACGGCTGGCTCGACGCTCAAAAATACGGCGCCGCCGTACGCAAGGCATGGCTCACATTAGTAACATATATCAATGAAAATGACGATGTTACGGAAATATGTGTAGGCACCGGCGCTAAAAACGACCGGCAGTATTACCTTGATCGCAAGCGCGAAGCGGGCAACTATCACGGTCAGGCGCCGGTTATATGGTGCGCATACGCCCTGACACGCCAAACAGAGTTGCAATGGCCTTCGGCTCTGACGGTTATGTCAAAAGCAGACGGCTTTAAGGGTATTTGGTATATGAACCAGCCGTCAAAAGATGAGTATAAATACAAATACAGCGGAGGTATGGCGGTATATCCTGCTAACCACCGACCTTTTGCTCTTTATAACAAGCAAACCGACAGGACTTTCTTCTGCTTCGGCGGCACCGACGCCAAAAACTCTACACTGTATCATAACGTATCGTATTTCGACCATAAAACAAGCAAACTCGCACGCCCATACATCCTGCTTGACAAGAATACCGACGACGCCCACGACAACCCCGTCATCTCTATCGACGACAAAGGCTATATCTGGATTTTCTCAACTTCACACGGCACAGGACGCACTTCGTATAGCCACAAAAGCGTCAAACCCCACGATATATATGATTTTGAGCGCATTTACGCCACTGAAAAAGTCAACGGTAAAGACGTTGCGTTCAACAACTTTTCGTATTTTCAGGTCTATCATATTAAAAATAAGGGATTTATTGCAGTTTTTACCAAGTATGTCAAGGGACATCGCGTTATCGGTTACAATACCAGCCCCGACGGCGTCAGCTGGAACGAATGGCAAATCATCGCTCATATCAACATGGGACATTATCAGGTCAGCGCAGAAGTAAACGGTAAAGTGTGTATCGCCTTTGACTATCATCCTAACGGTAAAGGTCTCAATTACAGGACTAATCTCTATTATCTCGAAAGCTCCGACTTCGGCGATACATGGCAAACACGCAACGGCGAAACGGTATCACTGCCGCTTACAACTATCGACAATCCCGCATTAGTCCACGATTATACTACGCCCGGTCTCAACTGCTACTTGTCGGATATCGCCCTTGATGACAAAGGCAACCCTGCCATACTCGTCGTTGTGAGCAAAGGATTTGAATCCGGACCTGCTAACGACCCGCGCGAGTGGACGCTTTTTCGCTATGACAAAGGCTGGCGCCACAGTGTCGTAACCGTTTCCGACAACAACTATGATATGGGGTCTATTTATATGCTGTCAAACAAAAAAATCGCCGTTACAGGGCCGTCCGTCAATGGTCCGCAAGCATACAACACCGGTGGAGAAGTAGCCACAATGATTAGCAACGACAACAGCAAGACGTGGAAAATGCAGCGACAACTGACCAACAACAGCCCCCGAAACCACAACTACGTCCGCCGTCCACTATACGCACATCCCGCCTTCCTTTCTATCTGGGCAGACGGACACGGCCGACAACCGTCCGAATCTTATCTCTACTTCTCTGACGCCAAAAACAACGTCTTCCGCATGCCACGCGACTTCACTGCCGATTTCGCCACACCGGAAGCCGTTAAACCGCTTGCAGGGTTCTAACCCCCAAACCCTTGCAGTGGTTGGAAACCCTGCAAGCGGTTAAAAGCACCGTGTCTGCCCAATCCCTTGCAGTGGTTGGAAACCCTGCAAGCGGTTACGAGCACCGTGGCTGAGCAACCCACTAGCAGTG
>JAITHS010000394.1 GCA_031279875.1 Tannerella sp. | reverse complement strand
AAGCGGTTTGGGGCTTACGTCTAACCCTTGCAGTGGTTTTAAACCCTGCAAGCGGTTTGGAGCTTACGTCCGTCAGTGGTCGCAGGAATGGTAGCCCCAAACGATAGGTAATGACGAATGCCCTGTACGTCATTAGCGGCGCAACCAAGTGTCGTCCCAAGCGGGACTATTGTTGATATGACTCCTCTCACCGGAGACTGAAGTCACCGGTTAATAAAGTGTCGTCCCTGCCGGACTGCGAATGCCCCGTACGTTAACGTCCTCGCAAAGACGTGGTACCGTCTTTCCTCGACGCAGCGACTTTATGGACGGACATTAATTATTTGCGGATTTAAGGTATTTCACCCTAAACGGAACGAAGATTTTTTTTCCCTGATTCAAATTTTTCACACCCCTTCATGAGAGTCCTGTTTATCCTGTCAATTATCAGTTCGTTTGGCTGTTCGTGCAAGTTGATGAAAAACTTCATCCATATTTGTTGCATTGAAAGTTGATTTGAGGTTTCGCGGCGTGTCGAGTGCCTCAATCCGACCGTCAACCATTATTGAAACACGGTTGCAATATTCCGCCTCATCCATGTAATGAGTTGTAACAAAGACCGTTATACCACGTTCGGCAGCTGCATAAATCAGTTCCCAAAACTGTCGCCGCGTAACCGGATCAACGCCTCCGGTCGGTTCGTCGAGAAACACGATTTTCGGTTCGTGAAAGATGGAAACCGAAAACGCAAGTTTCTGTTTCCATCCCAGCGGCAGCGATGCCACAAGGGTATCATGTTCCGATTCAAAGCCGAGTTTGCGCAAAACGTTGTCGGTTTTGGAGGCAATTTCGCTATCTTTCATACCGTAAATCCCGCCGAAAAGCCGCAGATTTTCCCACACTTTCAGGTCATTGTAGAGCGAAAACTTCTGGCTCATATAGCCGATATTTTTTTTAACATCTTCTGCTTGCCGCGATATGTCGAACCCCGCCACTGTTCCGTGTCCCGAAGTCGGACGGCTCAACCCGCACAGCATCCGCATAGCCGTAGTTTTGCCTGCCCCGTTAGCGCCGAGAAAGCCGAAAACCTCCCCCCTCGCCACCTCAAACGAGATAGCGTCAACGGCGGTAAACGCTCCGAAACGCTTCGTAAGTTTCTCTGTTACAATGACATTGTCCATGATGTTTAATTTTATTGGAAACTCGAAAAAATCATATTACTCCTCCTGCTTTCATTTCCAAATATTTGTTTATAACGTTGACTGATAGTTTGTCCGGCTCTGTCAGCATGGTGTAAATACCGTACCGACGCAAATGGAAGGCTACGGTACGCTTGTCGAAGATGAATTTGTCGGCAACGATTTGCTCGTAATAACCTTCAATCGACGATGGGGTACGTGCGGCAAACCGTTTCATTTCAACGTCTTCAAAGAAAACCGTCAGTACTACGTGCCTGTGCGCCAACTGACGAAGATATTCAATCTGTCGATTAATGCCCGTCAGCGTAGCAAAATTAGTGTAAACGATGAGCAGACTGCGTTTACTGATATGTTTGTTAAGATGCACATATAGAGATGAATAGTCGCTTTCGCCAAAGACAGTTTGCTGACGGTAAAGGCTTTCGAGAATTTGTTGCATCTGTCCGGTCTGTTTGCTTGCGGGGACGAAAGTCTCAAAATTTTCGGCAAAAGTAGCCAGTCCTGCTTTGTCGTCTTTGCGTATAGCGACGAAAGACATTACTAATGAGGCATTTATGGCATAATCGAGTAGCGTCATACCGTTAAAAGAGTTCTGCATGATGCGTCCTTTGTCGATGATGCTGTAAATTTGCTGTGAGCGTTCGTCTTGCCACACATTAACCATCGGTAAATGCCGTCGTGCGGTGGCTTTCCAGTTAATTGTGCGGTAATCGTCGCCTTTGATGTATTCTCGGACAGATTCAAACTCGGTGTTATGTCCTATACGGCGTATCTTCTTGATTCCCAACTCGGTAAGATTGTTATGTATAGCCAAAAACTCATATTGATGAAGCATGACAAACGACGGATAAACGGCTATGTTAACAGGCTCTCCGCACCGAAAACGCCGTGACAGAAGTCCTAATTTAGTTGAAGCATATATCAAAATATGACCGAAACCGTATTCGCCGCGAGTAACGGGACGCAGTTTATATTTCACATTTACAACCGATTCGGTTTTAACGGCGGTGCGAAACAAAATATCTCTCCTTTGAAACACGACCGGTATCTCGTCGATAATTTCAAGATTGACGTCAAAAGGATATAAATTTTCGATGTTGAGAGAAACATCGTTGTTATCGCCGTTTGAAAAACGAATTGCACAATTACGTGTGGCTGTGATTTTTACGTTCGGCTTATCGCCACGCCGTTGCAATAAGCGTCCGACTGTCCACAGTTTGCCCGATTCGGAAATAACGCCACATATCAGGACACACAACAGCACAATAGCGGCATAATAGAACGGAAGCCAAATGTAACCGCCTATCATTAAGGCTGTTACAATCAATGCTGTTATGTAGAAACGTTTTTTCGGGAACATATTTATTCTGATGTCATGCGTTTGATGATGCTGTAAGCGTTGATGATACCAAGTTCGCCGGCTTTGCTCAGGTCTGCGATTCCGCGTGTGGCGTCGCCCTGCGATAGGCGTGCCAGACCGCGATTAAACCATGCTTCGGCAAACTCTTCGTTACGTCTGATGGCTTCGTTGTAGTCGATGATAGCGGCTTTGTAGTCGCGTTGCAGGCATCGCATACCGGCTCTGTTGAAATAAGCGAACGAAAACGACGGGTCTTGCTGAATAACGACAGAATAGTCTCTGATAATCATTTCGTAGAGATACGCACGTTTTTCTTTATCCGTCGCCACCTGTTGCGTCAAGGGCGAAGGCTGCTGTTTGGCGCCGTGTCCGAATTTGATACTCATAGCGTCGGCGAGTTCGTCCTGCGCGGTGTTCGACAGTTCGTATTCCATCTGTTTGTAACGCACTGCGGCGCGATTGAAATATGCGAGAGTATAGTTGGGGTCGATTTCGATTGTGCGGTCAAAACTGTTGATGGCTTCAGTAAAATCCTGCACAAGCATGAAATCGATACCTCGTCCGAAGTAATAATCTGCAATCTT
>JAITHS010000375.1 GCA_031279875.1 Tannerella sp. | reverse complement strand
ATACAACAGGGCAATACTCCCTGCATTGAAAACCAGACGGTTGAAAAGACGTCGGAGTTTAACAGCAATCCGGCAACCGGAACAGGTACGGTCAGCAAATACTTCCGGTATAAGCAAATAAAAGAAAATGGTAAACCACGCAAACAAACTCATCAGCAGAAAGAGCATAACTCCTTCTTTGAGCTTCTTTTCCGGCAACGAAAGGCAATCTCGGCACGAAAAGCCCGTAAGCGTTATACCAAATGCTGCCGTCAATGTCGGTATAAGTATAACAAATGCGCTTTTGTAGAGTTCAAAGTTTGTCATATTAATTTTTTTTCGGGATACCTTCGTTACCTATCGTTTGGTGCTACCATTCATGCTCGCAATGACGGTACCACGCAGTCCCGCAGGGACGACACTTTATTAACCGGTGACTTTAGTCTCCGGTTAGGGCAATCACATCAACAATAGTCCCGCATGGGACGACACTTGGTTGCGCCGCTGTTTGGACGAGGCCTTGCCTGCCTAAAAAGCGATGCAGGCAAAGCCTACGTGGATAGAGCAGACAAGGTAGAACCTTGTCCGAACAGCGGGAACCTTGTCCGAACAGCGTGTAATGATATGAATTGAACGCCCGATGCGCCCTACCTATGCGTAGTACTTTCTATTATCTTTCGAATTTCTTCCAGACTGCTAACGGTGCCGAAGCCGTAAAGAGAAAGAATGATGATAAAATAAATGATTGACAGAACACCGAGACCCACTCCTACCCATGCGCAAATCCTACCTGCGTTGAGATTTTTGTACGAGCTTTCCGTATAGGCAGCAGGATTTGCTTTGTAGGCGCTTGCGCCCGAACCGGCTAATACTAACGCTATTATAGCGCAAATCAGCCCGATAATACCATAGCAGCAGCAGGTCGGGATTGAAATAATACCCAGTACAAGTACCGCAGTTGCGTTCGGTACCGATTGCTGTGAATTGAAGTTTGACGACGGTTGACCCGTCACATAAATGTTTTGTTCCATTGTTAAATAAGTTTATGAGTGAATATTTTGTATAAATAAAAAGCTATTATAATCGTAACGTTCAGAATAAAAAGGTATTTAATGACGGCAGCGCCATGCTTGAAGTCATATTTGAGATGCAGAAAAGCAAACAAAAAAGTTGCCATCATCGGTATTGTTGCTGGATAAAGCCTAATACTTTCCGTCAGATTGCCTTCAAACAAAGCGACAATACTTCGCTGCAAACCGCATCCGGGGCAGTCGAGATGAAAAAAATGCTTGCTCGGACATGTCAGCAAGTGTTCCTTTAACCAATCCGACACTGAAATTAACATATATTAACAATTTTGTTCTCTGTTATAACCTTTGCTACCCGACAGTCGTGAGGTTCGACGGGAACAGCGTCTAATAGTTGGCAGTCGAAGCAGATACTAAAAACAGGCTTGTCGGTACGTGCCAGCAAGCGGTCGTAATAACCACCGCCGCGTCCGAGACGGTTGCCCGAATAGTCAAAAGCCAAACCTGGCACAACGAAGAGGTCAATATCCTGAATTTCAACAACTTGCCGTTCGCAAGACTTTGGTGGGATGATTTTGCCGGAAGCGATATCATCTCTTCCGTCATAACGGTACAACTCATAAATCCGGTCATCGGAGAGAAGAGCAGGCAAGGCAAAAGTCTTAACACGATAGTATTTCCTCAAAAAACTATGAGTATAAACCTCATAACCAAACGAATAATACATCGCTATCGTTTTGGCGGCGATAAATTCGGGCGTTTGGGCAAGGCTCTCTAAAATCACCTTCGACGCTGCCCTGCGAGCGGGATAAGGCATTGAACTTATCGCCGCGGTAGATTGTGTACGTAACAACTCTTTATCGTTCATATATCGTCCTCCGTATTAATTTCCGGCTTCCATGTTTTATTTTTTATTACTTCGATACCCTTTTTGAGAGCAGCGTCGTCTTTCATCGCAATAGGATAGAAACCGTCGTTATCGAAAAAATTACGGACTATATAAGAATGCAACTGATTTTCTATCAGCGCTCTGGATTCTTCCATCAGGTTTGGACGTCGTTTAATGCCTTTGTCGACGGCAAAGTCTGCAAGTTCTTCCGCAAGTGGTTGAGTTTGAAGATATTCATACAACTGTTTATAGTCGGCAAACGCTTTGAGACGAGCATTGTTGGCGTCGGAATATTTTAGTGCAAAACGATATAAAACATTGGTATTAATGAGATTAGCGTAATATGACGTATAACCGGTCGTGTCGAGAGGGATAAAGATGTCGGGCATGATACCGCCACCGCCATAGACAGTGCGCCCGCCGATGGTCTTAAATTCCAGAGAATCAATCATTTTGATACTGTCGGCGTTATGAAACTCGCCATGCAATTGGCGGTTGTAGAGGTCCATGCCGTACTCGTCGGACTTGCCTAATTCGTATTTTTTCTGGATACATCTGCCCGAAGGGGTATAATATCTGGCGATTGTAAGCATAAGTTCGGAGCGGTCTGCAAGGTCGAACTTGGTCTGTACCAGCCCTTTACCATACGAGCGTCGTCCTATGACCAATCCGCGGTCGTTGTCTTGAACGGCGCCGGAGAAAATCTCGCTTGCCGAGCCTGACAGTTCATCGATAAGCACTACTAACGGCACGTTGAGGCATGTTCCTTTACCGTTAGCATAAATGTTATGACGCGGGTGGGCTTTGCCTTGCGTGTAAACTATCAACTGTCCTTCGGGAAGAAATTCGTTGATGATATAACTTGCCGTTTCGAGATAGCCGCCCGGATTGCTGCGCAGGTCGATGATATAACCTTTGGCGCCGTTCTGTTTGAGTTTGGCAAGCGCTGTCAGGAACTCAGAGTAGGTTTCGCGGGCGAATTTCGCTATTTTGATATATCCGATATCGTCCGTAACCTTATACGACACATCTATTGAGTATTGTGGAATGTCGCCGCGCGTCAGTTCAAACGGTGTCAGGTCGGCAGCGTCGCCGCGCTTGATACCGAGTGTTACCTTGCTGTCTTTCGGTCCGCGCAACATCCTTATCAATTTATTTTGAGGTATGCCTTTACCGGCTACTACCGAATCGTCGATGCTTATGATGCGGTCAAAGGGCAATAGTCCTGCTTTTTCGGCCGGCCCGCCCGATATTATGCTGATAACAAGAATAGTATCGCCCTGATTATTGAACTGAATACCGATGCCGCTAAATGAACTTTCGAGGTCTTCGTTAGCCGTTTCGACGTCGGAAGCGGGGATATACGACGAGTGCGGGTCGAGTTCGGTAAGCATCTTACCGACAGCGCCTTCCGCAAGCCGGTCAACGTCAACAGTGTCCACATAATTGGCTGTAATGACGTCAAGCGCCGCTACCACCTTGTTTTGTCCCGCTTTAACACTTTTTTCTTCGAGTACTGCCAACACTCTTTGATATTTACCGATAGTGTAGCCTAAAAATCCGCATACCGCAATCAAAATCAAAAGCCAAATAAAAGTCAGTTTTTTCATCAATCTCTACATTATTAAATTTCAACATATTCCATTTCTATACCTGCTCTTTCGAGAAGCAGCAAGCCCTCTTCGGTATGATATTTTTGAGCATATACCACGCGCTTGATGCCTGCCTGAATAATCAGTTTGGCACATTCTATGCAGGGCGACGAGGTGGTATAAATCGTAGCCCCTCGACTGTTGTTGCTCGACGCTGCTACCTTAGTTATTGCATTTGCTTCGGCATGAAGGACATACGATTTGGTGTTACCGTTTTCGTCTTCACACGTGTTTTCAAACCCCGAAGGTGTTCCGTTATAACCGTCGGAAATAATCATCTGATTATTAACTATCAACGCCCCTACCTGCCGACGTCGGCAATATGAGTTTTCGGCCCATACTGCCGCCATTCGCAGATATCGTTTGTCAACTTCGCGCTGTTTATCTTTTACTTCCTGCATATATGCCTGATAGCGAACGAAATATTACATAGCGAAAGCCCGTTTGCGGTGTACCCACTGTCCTCGCGTAAAATCGGGGAAGTCGATTAATGCACCTCCTCGTGCTACCGACATTTCCGACAGGCCGGAAATAGCGCTCCATGCGGCTGCGTCGTAGCAGTCCATCGGCGCCGGTTTTTTGTTACGGATAGCATCGACGAAGTCATACATCATGATATAATCCATGCCTCCGTGTCCTGCTTGGCGGGCTTTGGCGTCGAGGTCGCTCCACATTTTGTGGTCGTATTTTTTAAACCACACATCGGCATTGTCCCACGTATGGGGTTTGGATTGGCCTTCGACATAAACATTTTCGCCGTCGTTCATCCACAGTCCTTCGGTGCCTTGTACTCTAAATCCGAGAGAGTAAGGGCGCGGCAGGTTGGTGTCGTGAGTAACGATAATCGTCTCTCCGTTAGTACATCTGATCATTGAAGTAACGATGTCGCCGAGGTTGAAGTTTATTTTGGCATACTCGTGATTGGCGCCGCCGTTATCGACAACAAATTTGTGCAGTCCGCGTGATTTTGTAGCCATAGCGGTAAGCGACAGGAAACGGTTGCCGCGATTGATGTCCATGCAGTTAGCTACCGGTCCGATGCCGTGAGTAGGATAGATGTCGCCGTTGCGTGTAACCGAGTGTTGTGTTCGCCATTGAGCTTCCGAAAATGCCGTCGGACCCATCCGTAACTCGCCGCCTTTCTTGTAATTGTAGTTTGTGCCGTCGTTGAATTTCACATCGCGAAGGTCGTGCTGATAGCCGCAACGTCCGTGAACGATTTCGCCGAACAGCCCCAGACGTGTCATATTGAGAGCTGCCATGACGTCGCGACGGTAGCAAACATTTTCAAGTATGTTGAGGTGGCTACCGGTGGCTTCGGAAGTGTTGACCAAATCCCAACATTCTTCTAACGTGTTAGCTGCTGAGACTTCGACACCGACGTATGGAACGCCTGATTTCATGGCTTTTACCGACATCGCGGAGTGCCATTCCCAGGGGCTGGCGATTATTACGCAGTCGAACTCCTCGTTGTTGAGCATTTTCTCAAATTCGAGGTCGCTGCCGGTGTACACTTTCGGTTCTGCGACATTGTATTTTGCAATGTGTTTGAGCGTTTTTTCAATTGCCCCCTGCTGTATATCGCAGATAGCGACTATTTTTGTGTCGCCCATTGCCATTACGTTTCTAATATGTTCCTGACAACGTGAGCCTGTGCCTATGAAGCCGAACTTCAATTTGCCGTCGTCTTTACCTGCCGGTTTCTTCTTTTTCGACGCTTGTTGTTGCGTACTTTCTGCTGCCAATGCCTTGTCGGCGGCTATTATTCCGGCTGCTCCGATACCTGCTGCCGTCATCTTCTTAATAAAATTTCTCCTTGCATTCTCCATATTTTATGATGTTTAGAATTTACATAAACAGTAAAAAACGGAGTGATTACAACATGCAACCACCTCCGTTTTTACTTTTTAATTGAGAATTACTTCTTTGCCGCGTCAACAGAAACTTTTCTGAATTGCTTCAAAGCTTTTTCCAGTTCCAAAGAGGCTTTGCGAGCACGGGTACCGGCTGCTTTATTGCCTTTGACAACTTGCGCCTGGGCATCTTCGATGAATGCGCCATAAGTAGTCTCAATTTCCTTAACTAACTTTTCCATTTGCTTTTTAGTTTAAATAATTAATAATTAAATACTTGCACAATACACTAATATGCATTAACGCGACAAAGGTACGCATAATTTCCGAATTACAATCATTTTTGATGATTTTTTTTCGTTTTTTTTTATTTCGACTGTTTTTTTTATTACTTTTGCAGGCATATTATACATTAATAATCCATATTAAACGATGAAAAATTATTTTATTATCAGCACATTAACGGCAATTTTAATGCTGTCGTGCGGCGAGAAGGAGGAAAAAATCATCTCCGGTCTCAACAAACTTAATTTTAATGCCGAGAAAGACGGCAAAATAACTGCTCTCTACGTGTTGAAAAACGCAAAAGGAATGGAGGCTTGCATCACTAACTACGGCGGGCGCATAGTGTCGATTATGGTACCCGACAAGAACGGTAAACCGACCGATGTGGTGCTTGGGTACGACAACATCGGCTCATATCTGGCTTCCGACGGCAATTTCGGCGCTCTGATAGGACGCTACGGCAATCGCATCGCTAACGGCAAGTTTTCACTCGACGGTATCGAATACACGCTGCCGCAGAACAACAACGGACACTGTTTGCACGGAGGGCCTAAAGGCTTCCACACGAAGGTTTGGGACGCTACCCAAATCGACAACCGGACGCTCGAACTCAAATACTTGTCGCAAGACGGCGAAGCAGGCTTTCAAGGCAATCTTTCCGTCAAGGTAACTTATTCATTAACAGACGATAACGCTCTGTCTATTCTCTATGAGGCGACTACCGACCTGCCGACTGTCTGTAATCTGACCAATCATTCTTACTTCAACCTGTCCGGCGTTCCCGGTTCGCAAATACTTGATCATCAGGTGTTTATTGATGCGAATGACATAACGGCCGTTGACAGCACGCTCATCCCTTACGCTATTGAGCCGGTAGAAGGCACTCCGCTTGATTTCCGCACGCCGGTGGCTGTGGGAGCGCGCATCAACGCCGATAACGACCAGTTAATCAAAGGACGCGGATACGACCATAACTGGATTCTCAACACTAAAGGAAACATTTCGGCAGTAGCGGCAAAAGTTGTCAGCCCTGTGAGCGGCATCGTACTCGAAGTTTATACCAACGAACCGGGTATTCAGTTCTATACAGGCAACTTTATGAGCGGCAAAGACAAGGGTAAGTTCGGCGTCGTGTATCCTCATCGCGGTGCGTTATGCCTTGAAACACAGCACTATCCCGATAGTCCGAACCAGCCGGAATTTCCGTCCACCACACTGCGTCCGGGCGAAAAATATATGAGCAAATGTATATATAAATTTTTGACTCAATAAAATTATGAATAAGATATTGATTATCAGCGCCGTGATTATGATAGCGCTTGGGTCTGTATGCGCGCAGAAGACGGTCAAACTGTGGGATACAAAGCCTCCGACGTCGAACGGTATTACACAACCCGAAAATATCGACGCAAACCATTGGATAACAAACGTTTCAGAGCCTTCCATCACTATCTATCCTGTTTCCGGCAGCGATAACACGGCTGTTATCATACTGCCCGGAGGAGGCTATGCTGGTTTGGCGTCAAATCACGAAGGCACGCTTGCCGCGCAATGGCTTAATAAACAAGGCATTACAGGCATCGTTTTAAAATATCGTATGCCAAACAAACACAAGGAAGTGCCGCTTGACGATGTTCATCAGGCTTTCAGGTATGTCCGTACTCACGCTGCCGAGTTGGGCGTCAATGCGTCGAAAATCGGCATCATGGGTTCGTCGGCCGGCGGTCATCTGGCTTCAACAGCATCGACGCACTACACCACGTCAGGCGTAAGTACACGTCCCGATTTCGCCGTTCTCTTCTACCCCGTAATCACGATGGAAGAAGCGACTCACGGTGGCTCGCGTACAAATCTTTTAGGCGACAAACCGTCACAGGCCGACATTGATTTCTATTCAAACGAAAAACATGTCAACAAAAACACGCCTCCTACGCTGCTGCTGTTGAGCGACGACGATAAAGTTGTTTTGCCCGAAAACAGCCTCCGCTATTATAAAGCGCTGAAAGATAATAATGTAACGGCGTCGATGTATATCTTTCCGGTAGGCGGACACGGCTGGGGCTTCGGCGAAAATTTTAAATATCATCGCCAAATGCTTGATTTAATGAGCGAATGGCTGAAAGGATTATAATATAATATGTATGAATATGTCAAGAAAAGTATTGATAGCGGCGCTGGTTGCCACTTGTTTTGTCAGCGCCTTTTTTAGCACTGCCGATGCGCAGGTTTCGTTTGGGAAACCGCAATTGTTCAACTCTCAATGGGAGTTTTTCTACGGCGATAATCCCGCTGCAAACGCTCGGTGGCGGACGCTTGACCTGCCTCACGATTGGAGTGTAGAAAATACACTTAATCCGTCTCTGGCTGCCTGTACGGGATATTTGCCGGGCGGCATAGCATGGTATCGCAAGACGATTGAACTGCCTGCCGACAGCAAAGACAAGCGCGTTTACATCTATTTCGAGGGCATTCAAAATCGCAGCGAAGTGTATCTCAACGGCAAACTTGTCGGCAAGCGTCCAAACGGCTATGTATCATTTCTTTACGACCTGACGCCGTTTTTGGATTACAGCGGCGCCGGAAACGTGCTGACAGTCCGCGTTGACCATTCGCGCTACGCCGATTCGCGCTGGTACAACGGTTCGGGCATATACCGCAACGTATGGCTCGTAGTTGCCAATCCCACGCATATCGCGCAGTGGGGCGTTTATGCTTATCCTAAAAATGTTTCCGCCAAATATGCCGAACTTGCGGTAGAAGTAACCGTAGAGCGGGATTTGCAATCTACCAAACCGTTAACCGTAAAACTGCAACTCATTGATGCCGACAACAAAATCATAGCGTCAACAAAATCTAAAACCGACAACAAAAACAAATCTCTCTCTACTATTAAAATACCTCGCCCAAAGCTCTGGAACCTCGACGATCCCTATCTTTACACCCTCAAAACCACCGTTTTATCTCACGACGACAAGGTATTGGACGAGACAGAAATCAAAACCGGCATCCGCTCGCTGGCGTTCGATCCCGACAAAGGTTTTGCTTTAAATGGTAATTATTTGAAAATAAAAGGTTTATGTATCCACCATGACGCAGGAGTGCTTGGCGCGGCAGTACCGCGCGAAGTATGGCAACGTCGCCTTAACACGCTGAAATATATCGGCTGCAACGCTATTCGCCTCACTCACAACCTGCATAATCCTGATGTTTACGACCTTGCCGACGAACTCGGATTGCTCGTTATGGATGAGGTGTTCGACGAATGGGAATTTCCGAAACGTAAATGGATACAAGGCTGGAACGTCGGTGAGCCGGGCTTTGACGGCACATCAGACTTCTTCAACGAGTGGGGAGAGATCGACCTTGCCGACGGCGTGCGACGCGACCGCAATCACCCGTCCGTTTTTGCTTGGAGCATCGGCAATGAAGTGGATTATCCTAACGACCCTTACTCGCATCCCGTACTTGACGGCGGCAACGACGGCTTTACGCAAAAATCGCACGGCGGTTACAAAAAAGACGCGCCCGACGCTAACCGTCTCGGCGGTATCGCCAAACGGCTTGTAGCCACAATCAAACAATACGACACGTCGCGACCGGTAACGGCAGGTCTGGCTGGTGTCGCTATGTCGAACGAAACAGAATATCCTTATACTCTGGATATTACAGGCTATAACTATACCGAAGACCGCTATCTGTCGGATCATCAAAAATATCCTAAAAGGGTGATCTACGGCAGCGAAAACCGCCACGACATGGCAGCATGGAAAGCCGTTCGCGACAACGAACATATCTTCGGACAGTTTCTCTGGACAGGTATTGACTATCTCGGCGAATCGGGAGTATGGCCTGCACGCGGGTTTTATTCGGGCTTGCTCGACTTTGCAGGCTTCATCAAACCACGCGGCTACTACCGCAAAGCCCTTTGGAGTGAAGAACCGACCGCCTGTCTGGGCACATATCCCGATTTTAGCGGCTTTGGCGGCCGACGAGGTGGAGGTGGACGTCCTCAACCGCCTTCGCCGGACGCATGGCCGGTATGGAACTATGAAGAAGGTATGCAAATCAACGTCGTATGTTATACTAATGCTCGCCGCGCCTGTTTATTCCTTGATAATAAGGAAGTTGGCGAAATGAAAGATTATGACGACAATACCGGTATAATAATCTGGAAAATACCGTATAAAGCAGGGAAACTGACCGTCAAGGGCTATGACGCATCGGGCGCCGAGATATGCGAGTACTCAATACAAACATCCGGTCGCGCCGCAAGCATAGCAGCGAAGGTGTCGGAAACGAAAGCGTCGGTTTATCAAATAGAAGTAACTCTGTTAGACGACAACGGTATCCCGTCGGTTCTCGCCGACAACAACATCTTCTGCCGCATTGAAGGACCCGCTCGCCTGCTCGGATTGGAAGCCGGAGACAATACCGATATGGGTAATTATCGCGACAATATCCAGCGTGCTTATCGCGGACGCCTCATCGCCTACGTGCAAGCCACAGCCGAAGGCGAAATCCGCGTATCATTCTCTTCGCCTTATCTTAAACCTGCAACTATTATCTGTAAATGAGGGGACGAGGGGATGAGGGGACGAGGGGATGACTTGAAATACACCGACAGTTTGCAGGATAATTTCGAACGTATTTATTCTGTATGGTATCTGCGTTTGGTGCATTTTGCGAAAGAGTATGTGATGTCGTTGCAGGACGCAGAAAACATTGTGCAGGACGTTTTTCTGTTGCTGTGGGAGAAACGTCGCGTGTTGAATATACAGGTCGGTTTGTCGGTTTACCTGTTTTCTATTGTAAAGAAGAAATGTATTGATTTCCTGCGAAATAAAACTGCCGAAACTAATTATCTCAAAGAATTGTCATACAAATTGCAGGCGCTCGAACAATTCGACCATGACTTTACTTCCGACGAAGATATAGAACGTATTCTTAATGAGGCTATTAACAAACTTCCTCCCCGCTGCCGCAATGTGTTCGTCAAATGCCGCATCGAAGGCAAATCATACGACGAAACAGCCTCCGAACTAAACATTTCCGTCAGCACCGTCGGCAATCAGATGAGCATCGCAATCCATAAACTGCGCCTGAAACTGAAATTGTATCTGTAGATAAGGGGACAAGGGGACGAGGGGACGAGGGGACGAGGGGACAACAGACCAACATCCAAAGTGTCAAAAAAAAAAGAGAGGACGAGAGGACGAGGGGGAATTAAAAATTAAAAATTATGAATTCAATTGTCGGTAAGATACTTTGCCATGTCGAGGATTGCTTTTGAGCAGACAGGGCAAAAAGGATGATAATCGCGCATCATGCAGTGGTTCATAGGTCGATAGACGCCTTTGGCTACGTAACCGCCACCCTCGAAAACTCCCGGTTGGGCGTTATATGGCTCTTCGGGCGGGGTCGGTACGGGAGTGTCGTTGGAGAGCATGGATTTCCATTTGGCATCAAAATTTATTAATGTAGTGATATTTGGTTCCCAAGGCTCGATAGAGGGGTTATAGAACGCTTCGTCGTAAGCTACAGCTGACGAGAAATATTCATCTGCCAGACCTGCAAAACTGTGGCCGAATTCATGTACGAAAACTTTCGCAGTACGCTCATTATGAGCCGTTCCGATAGCGTAAAAGTTGTATATCCCGCCTCCGCCATAGACTTCGGAATCGACAAGTATGAAGACAGCGTCGCAGGGAACGTTCCACACTGCGTCGCGGACTGATTTGATGTCTTCGGTGGTGAGGTAACGGTCTGTTCCGAAGGTGTAAAAGCCGGAGTTGAAGGCTGTATTTTTAAATATTCCCTTGCCGGAGAAGTCTGTTTCCGCTTCTTCGGATTCGACAAAGACGGCGCGGATATTGAATTTGTCGCCGATAGAGTCGAACGGCGGCGTTTGAAAAAGTATGTCCGAAAAGCGGCGTGCGTCGGCATAGAAACTGTCTTTTCGGTCGGCGGTATAGCCTTCGGAAATGAATACGAGGTCGATTTTGCCTGTCGGGTGGCCGTTGAGCAGTATGTTTTCGACAGGGTATGATTTCTTTTTGCTTCGGTCGATAAAAATGCTTGCCGGGTCGATTTGTGTTACAAGAAGCGTGTCTCCGACGCCTGTAAGTCGGTTACGGCCGAGCAAGACA
>JAITHS010000366.1 GCA_031279875.1 Tannerella sp. | reverse complement strand
ATCCCGAACTCGGAATGGAAGCGATATGGAAAATCGAAGTCGAAAACTTCCCTGCTTTCATACTCGTTGATAATAAAGGGAATGACTTCTTTAAACAACTGTAACAGACACAGAATAGCGGTAGGAAAAGGGATATTCCGTACCTGACGGCACGGCAAAGGTGCAGCGTCATTGCGAGGAACGAAGCAATCCAGAAGAAAAAGCACGCGGGATTGCTTCGTGCTTCGCAATGACGTGGTACCGTCGTCGTTTTTCGTTTGGGGCTATCCTTTGTCTTTGAGCAGATACATGGCTTTTAACAGGTTGCTTACCAATCTTTTATTTATTGTAGTTTCGGAAAGTCCGTCGCTTTGCTGTTGCGTATAAATATCACTCCGCCCATTCTGTCGGCAGGCGAAATGTAGCCGTAAGGAAATTGGTTCTTTTCAGGCATTAATCCCGAAAATCTTCTTTTGACATAAGAACCGGCAATTTTATTAGCCGATAAATAACAATAGTCTTCTTTCTGTCGGGAAAGAACATCTTCAATGCTGTTATTCACAGGCGTTTGCAAGGTATCAGGTGAGATTGAAAAAGACGAACAAATCTCACCCGAACCTACCGTAACGGCTATGTGAAAGTAATTGGCGCCAAATTGTTGCCTTAAATATTGTCCCATTGGAATGCCGTATGAAAGGTCAGCATATTCGGTATGCAAAAAATGAGCATATACTAACGATTTGTCATTGTCGTTGCAAATTAAATTTTGATAATAAAGAAAGTTTGCAGCCATAATAGAATCGCGAAAGACTACTTTTTTAATATCTAACGGGATTTCCTGATTGATTATTTCATTCATCGAGCGTTCAATCATCGCAAATTCCTGCGACCCAAGAAAAGGAGATAACTGAAATTTGCCCTTATCCCATAATTCTCGAATATTCACAAAATCATTACGTTGTATCTCTCGTACGGTTTTCGACATCAAAGTGATAATATCTTCAATATCAGCAGATTTCAGGCTGTTGTTGACGGTTTTAAAATAACAACTCATTGCTTTACGTCGGCATTCGGAAATGTATTCAAAATCCATTCCAAGTAGCCAGACCTGTTCGGTAGCAGTTTTATTGTAATCTCGCAGCCACAAACATAGCTCGTTGAGTTTAGACGGTGATAATAAAGAGTTTAACGAGCCGCATGTTTCTAACAAATAATTCCGAATAAATTCGGGCGTAACGGTTTTGTCGCCTTGTATAAATCTGTTTACGACAAACATTTTTTCTGCCATCATCTCCAAACATACGAGTTTGCAATTGTTGTTAAGCACTTGATATTTAATTATTTGCGCCGCCGAGTTGAAGACCGATTCACTGCCGTGTACACTTTCGCCTATCGCTATGACGTTTTGAGTTTTGAGTTCCGGTATTTTTTCAAAGCCATGAAAGCCGGAAAATGAAAGAGGAATAATATCGGTTTCCTTTATTGATACGGGTTTAAGGCGTTCTTCCAACGGATAATTGTCAATATGTTTTCCATTCAAAGAAATATCTAATTTATGCAACCAAACCGTTTCCGATAGCGTGCTGTCAGCATGACCGGAATAGTTGTCCGAAATTAAGTTGTAGTTATGATAAGTATCATCTAATCCTTCCGCTTCGATCTTAATGCCCCAAAAAACATCATTTTGTAGCGCGATCTCTTTTTTATAAGAACGCCTATTTATCAACAATGTGTCTGTCAGCGTGCTTTTGCTCGAACGACATGTTTGGCCCTGTTTTTATCCAACCGTCAAAATTAAGATTGGAAGTCAAAAAATTCAGGCAATATTTGTCGGTATAATTTTGTTTGACTTGTGAGTCTGCGTAAGCACAACAAACTATTGATAATAAAGCAATTAATATATTTTTTTGCATAGAAGAATACCGCTAACGGTAAA
This sequence comes from Tannerella sp., assembly GCA_031279875.1. Classification (GTDB taxonomy): domain Bacteria; phylum Bacteroidota; class Bacteroidia; order Bacteroidales; family Tannerellaceae; genus Tannerella. The sequence continues at coordinate 3,226 of JAITHS010000366.1, read as the reverse complement.
TTTCATCAGAACACTTCGACAAACGCGAGGTAATGAGTATCGTTGTAAACGGGGCAGAGAGAGAGGTAGCCGGAGCGTATAAGGTTATTTTCACATATCAGCGGTGATTCTGCCATCATTCGTTGATGTTGTTGCTCGGCATCATAGACGTAGTAGTTGATACGAAACAGACCTTGCGATTCGGGGTGAATAAAGTTCATACTCAACTGCATGGCAACGATTCCCATTGTGTTACGAAGATTGAGTTCCACAAACGGATGAACGGCATAATTTCCGTCGTTAGTGTGATATATCATCATATCGACGCCCAAAAATCCTTTGTAGTTGTTACCAATCACTTCCGTCAAGACCTGTCGAATCTGTTCTACGAGAAACATATAGTCGTCGGGAGAGATATATTCGTTAAGTCGTTGAAGCAATGATTCTTGCGTACCGAGCAGACAACCCACAAACTGTCCGTTGGCTTGTGTTTCAAAGACTGACAGGCATACGTATTCGATATTGCCTTCACCGTCGGAGTAAAATTCGGCGGCAAAGTCGAGCGCCTTATTGAGTGCCGGTTCGATGCTTACGGCGCCTTGCCGTTTGAACGAGCCGGAGAGCCATGTTTCGTCGCTTGTTGCGAGTTTGTTGTCTTTTATCCAGTGAAGTCCGCGTCCCGACGACGAGAGTGGTGTTTTCAAAACATAAGGTGCTTCATGCGTTTGCATGTATGATTTAATGCCTTCAATATCAGTATAAAATTGAGGTATTTCAATTGTCGGCGTTATCGGGCATCGTTCTTGCAAGCGTGTCAGGCACGTTGCGGCTGTTTGTCGTTTGGTTAATTCGCCGATTTCATCTTTCCATTCGGGGATATTGATATTCATCCCGTGTGTTTTAAACTCTTGAAATACTTCGAGGCATCGCGACGACAGCCCCCATACTTCTACATTAAGAACGGGAAGGTTAGGTTTTTTGCCCGACTTTTTGCATTTAAACAACTCGCGCATCATCGGGTTCAATATCATCGGCGACGACAGTTTTTGTTGAAAAAACTTGGGCATCGACTTTACAAACTGTGTTGATTTAATGTTTCTTACAAGCGTAAAACTACCTCCTCCTCCGTACCATACGGGGAGCAATTCGAGGTCTGCCACCATTTTTTGAATAGTGAAAGGCGGCGTAAAATGGGATTTCCCATAGAGGATTTCCATTTCATATCCCGGATTAAACAAATATAACTGCGACATTATTCTTTTATCAAATTAATGTTATATAAACTTTTAATTATCTCTCATGTTTTCATCAATAGCCTCGATTTTTTTGAGTACAGCTTCCATATCTTCTTTCAGGCGTGATATTTTGCGGTTTGTTTCTTTGAGCAGTCCGTCGCCGCCTTTGGATGAAACGGTAAAGAATCCGATATTGTTCTCGTATGTATTGAGGTCGGTTTTCATTCGGTCATATTGGCGAACCAACTTGTCGCGTTCGCCGTAAAGACGTTTGTCTGAGCCAGACATCTCCGACAGAGAAGAGCGGAACTGTTGCAGGCGACGGTCGCGTTCGCTTACTTTGAGCCTGTCGAACTGCGCGTCTATCGCATTGCGAAAGGCTTTGTTGGTTTTGTCTTTTTCTTTAACGGGTACATATCCGACCGTATTCCACTCTGCTATAAAGGCATGTAACTGTTCAAGTGCTTCTTCGTTATCTATATCTTTGTCGATCTCGTTAATTTTCTTTATGAGAGATTTCTTTTTATGAAGATTTTCCGCTTCTTGGGAGCCTTTCGACGATGTTTCTTTGTTTTTGCGTTCAAAGAAATAATCACATGCTTCGAGGAATTGTTTCCATATTTCGTCGGAAAATCTTCTTGGTACCGGTCCTGTCTTTTTCCACGTTTGTTGTAACTCAATGATAGCTTTGGTTGTTTCTTTCCAGTCGGAGCTTTCTTTGAGGGCTATGGCTTGTTCAAGAATTTTCTGTTTTATTTCGAGGTTACGGTCTTTCTCGCTTCTTTCGGTTTTAAGGAATTCTTTTTTCTGCTTAAAGAAACTGTCGCAATCGGCTCTGAAGCGCTCGAATATTTTATTGTTATGCCTTTCGGTTGCATATCCTATCGTGCGCCATTTTGCCTGTAAATCAAGGATTTGTTTAGTTACACCATCCCATTCGCGGATTGATTTTAACTGTTCCGGATCAATTGCTTCTACTTGTTCGCAGATGGCTTTTTTCTCTAAATAGTTGGCATGTTCTTTGCTTTTGAGTTCGTCAAAGTGATGTGAATGCTGTCGGTTGATGATAGCGGATGCGGCTTTGAAGCGTTCCCAAATCGATTCGCGGTAGTCTTTCGACACCGGTCCTATCTCGCGCCACTGCAAATGAAGTTTTTGTAACTGGTGGAATGCCGAGACAACGTCTTTATCGGCGCAAAGTCGTTCTACCGTTTCGCAAATAGCTGTCTTCATTTCAAGGTTTTTCTTGAAATTATAGTCTCGCAGTTGGGCGTTGATGCGTATGATGTCGTAGAAGCGCTCGCAGTACAGTTGATAGTTGCGTATCAATTCTTTCTGGTGTTCTTTGGGTACATCTTTCGTTTCTTTCCATTTGTTTTGGATATCCTTAAACTCGTTATAGTTTTTGTTGAAATCGTCTTTGTTTTCGGTAAGGATTTTCAAACGTTCTATGAGATGTTGTCTGATAACGAGGTTCTTCTCGCGGTCGCGTTCCTGTTCGAGTTCGAGGCTGTTTTTACGCTCGCGAAATTGGGAAAGGAGTGATTTCAACTGAGCTTCGGTTTCATCTTCGGGAGTAACAAATTCGGCTTCGCTGCCGCCTTTTTCGATAAAATCATAGCGTTTCCCGTCTATCTCGGTGCGACGTATCTTGTAATAGGCTTGCCGTATGGAATCGGCGTCACTGCGGGATATTTTTCGCGGATCGTCAACATAGCCTTGCAGCGTTTCCAGCAGACGTTGCTTGCTCATTGCGGAGACGTCTTCGGGCTGTTTGGGGGTTTCGGGGGCTGTTGTAGCCGCTTCGACGACTTCCGGCGTTGCTTCGACGGCTTCCGGCGTTGTTTCGACGGCTTCCGGCGCTGTTTCGACGACTTCCGGCGCTGTTTCGACGGCTTCCGGCGCTGTTTCGACGGCTTCCGGCGCTGCTTCGACGGCTTCCGGCGCTTCTTCAACGACTTCCGGCGCTTCTTCAACGACTTCCGGCGCTTCTTCAACGACTTCCGGCGTTG
>JAITHS010000357.1 GCA_031279875.1 Tannerella sp. | reverse complement strand
GGTTATATTACCGTTACATATCAGGGTCATCCGTTAGGTATTGTCAAAAACATCGGTTCGCGTGCCAATAATCTCTATCCGATAGAGTGGAGGATAAGGAAAGAATTAAGAATTACGGGGTTTGGGGCTTAATAATTCGTAATTTTTAATTTTTAATTTCTCCGTTTACTGCTCCGGCGACGATGTTGGCGATGATGTCGCGAAGGCGTACAACAGAGCCGTTATCTTTGGGATGAACGCGGTTGGTGAGGATTATAACGCCGGTTTTCGATTCGGGGTCGATAGTCAAAGACGTGCCGGTATAGCCGGTATGACCGTAGGCAGCGGTGCCGAAAATGTCGCCGTCATGCGCATAGTCGGAATATACATCCCATCCCAAAGCGCGTCCGAATTCTTCATATCCTTGCGGCACGCGCGTCATTGCGGCGATAGTCAGCGGGCTGAGGATGCGTGTTTTGTTGAATTTGCCGCCGTTGAGCATCATTGAGACATACACAGCGAGGTCTTCGACGTTTGAAAATAGCCCTGCATTACCTGAAATACCGTCGTTCATAACGTTTGCCAGTGGGTCGTGAACTTTGCCTTTAAGTATAGTACCGTCGGCTTGTTGTGCTGTCGGAGCGCACCATTGGAGTGTTTCGCCGGTAGGGTTATAGTCGGTATGTGTCATTCCGAGCGGGCTGAAAATATACTGTTTGCTAAATTGCTGCAAAGTCATTCCGGTAATATTTTCGAGAACACGTTGCAGGGTAATGAAATTGAGGCAACTGTAATCAAACACTTTTCCCGGAGGGTTATTGCGTTTGACGGTCGAGATATGCGTTATCAAGCCGTCGGGATTGGGTACGGTATAGATTTTTTGCAGTTCCTCAACCGGCGCGTAAGGCGGCAAACCGGAGGTGTGCGTCAGCAGGTGGATGATACGTATCGGGGTTTTGCGTTTTGTAACGCTGTCGGTCCAGCCCTGATAATCGGGGATGTATTTGGCTACATCGTCCATGAGCCTTAGTTTGCCCTGTTCGAGCAGCACCATGACCGACGTTGCCGTGCCGACCGGTTTGCTTACCGAAGCAAGGTCGAAAACCGTATTCGTAGTCATCGCCACAGAGTCGGGCACGACTTGTTTGTTGCCGTATGCTTCGAGGAATACGAGTTTGTTGTCTTTTACAACGCCCACTACGGCGCCCGGAATATCGCCGCTTTTGATATATTCATCAACCGCATCGGCAATTTTAGCAAGCTTGCGGCTGTCCATTGATGCCGCTTCGGGTTTGGATACACGCAACTGTGCCGAGACGGTGTAGTTTGCACAGGCGCAAATAAATGATAGATAAAGAATTGTTTTCATTATTGTCTGAACTTTGATGTTAATGTAATTTGTTTGATTTTTGTGAAAGTATGCGTTTTTTTTCGTTAGTTTCGCGGTGCAAAAGTAATATTTTTTTTTGAATTATCTTAAATCCGCAAATAATTTAAAAAAATAATCGTCGGAAATGTGTATATGTCAAAAATTCTTTTTACCTTTGCCGCTGTTTTCACACTATCAAGCGACACTTGTTCATGATACCCCGACCGTTTTCACACTATCAAGCGACACTTTTTTCACTCTTTCGACCGTTTTTACACTATCAAGCGACACTTGTTCATGATAATCCAACCGTTTTTACGCAATCAAGTGACACTTTTTTTACATTTTCGACCGTTTTTACTATATCAAGTGACACCTGGACATAAGAAAACGAACAAAACAAGGATTTACTCACTAATTTTAAATTATAAATAAGATGAAAAAGTTAATTTTAAGAATTGATCTGAACAACATCAGAAACGAAGTATGGTTTAATTATTTCCTTGAATACAGGAAATTTGTTGAGCGTTTCGGCGCTCCTACGCTGGGGATCGAAGCCCCGTTTAATAATTTTATTGATCTGCTGCAAAAAGCCGATGATACGCTGGAACTGATTCGTAAAAGCGCTCTGACAAGTGATGTTACTAATCTGGACGTCCGTCGCGACAATGTATTCCGTGGGCTAAAAGCAGTATGGAAAGCCGCTCTCGTAGCGATTGAAGACGACATAAAAGCCGCCGCCGAACGACTCGGTATCGTATTCGACCACTTCGGAAATCTCGCCTCCAAACCTTACAGCGAGGAAACGGCAGGTATCATTAATTTTATTCAGGAACTGCGCAGCCATTATGCCGACGACATCGCAACTCTTAATATCGTTGCGATGGTGGATGCGCTCGAAGCAGCTAACAATGAATTTGAAGAAACTATCTTGCGGCGCAACGACGAAATGGCTGCACGTACTACCTTTAAAATCATCGAACTGCGCCACGAAATCAACCGCTGCTATGGCGACATGATCGACCGCATCGAAGCACAAGCGCTGCTCGAAGGTAAAGACCGCTTCGCCGAATTTATCAGCACCCTCAATGCCAATATTGAGCGCTACAAACAGGCAAAGCGAACCAAGAAAAAGACGTCCGAACTATGATTATTGAGATTTTTTTGATTCTTTTGATTTCTCCACCCCTGTGTGTGCACCCCTGTGTGTGCACCCCATACCGCACCGATCCCCGTAGAGACGCCCCATTTGGGCGTCTCTACACCGATCCTGCCGATAACATACAGGGTATTCGTCATCTCAACTCTCAACTCTCAACTCTCAACTAAACATTGAAACATTGAAAACAAGCAGTAACTCATTACGTATCCTCGGCTGGCTGGCTATCACGTTGGGCTTCACCACGATAGCCGTCGGAGTAGGTG
>JAITHS010000276.1 GCA_031279875.1 Tannerella sp. | reverse complement strand
CATCGTTAAACCGTTGTCTTTAAATATATTCGGCAGTTGCTCGGTTTTGCGGATGCCGTAAAGACGTTCACCGGAAAGGCTTTCGGGACGTCTGACAAACAAAGCCGGATCGCCTTCGGCAGGCAATTAATAGTAGCCGCCGAAAACCGTTCCGGTCATGTAAAAAATATTGACGTCGGAAGTTAAAAAAATACCGTCCGTCTCTGCTTCACGGATAGCGCGTTGAAGTCTTTTCTTCCTTAAAAACAAATAATTAATTAGAGTTTCTTCTATCATTTGTGATGATTTTATTCGGCAAAGATAGCAAAAATTTTTAGATTACTTTAAATTTGTGGAAAAAAACCGCATTTCGTCGGGAAAAACACCCTGTTTCGTCGAAAAAGTCTTGACAGATACTTCAAAACGTATTACCTTTGCAGCCGTAAACATTTAAAATTTTAAAAGATGAAAACAAAATTTTTTACGGCAACCGTTTTTGTTGCCATGATGATTGGCGGCGGCATTTTATGCGTTAAGACAGTCAATGAATTTTATCCGACCTCGTCGGCAATTATTACCCTCGCCCTCGCAATGTTATCGGTATTTTTGTACGTAGCGGGCGCAACTCTTATCAGCAATTGCGTCGGCAGAAAGCAAAGCGAGTATGTTACTTTTCGCTATCACGGCGGCTCTAACGACGGCGTTCTCTTTGCTTTGATGGGCATCGGAGCAGGCTTTCTGTTGCTCGGCTTCAACACCGGCTATCTAAATCCGGTTTGGAAAGAGTATTTTTTCTCGTGGTACATGCTGTTGCTGGCTGGCGGCGTTATCTGCATCTTCCGCCTACACATCGTTACGGGTATCGCGATGGCGGCTATCGGCAAATTTTTTCTCTTCGATAAAACCGCCGCCCTTTTTCCCGACGACGAGATGTTCTCCGAATTTACCGGCACATACTGGCCTGTATTAATTATTGTACTTGGCGTACTGATACTGTTAAGCATTATCCTGCGCCCTTTCCGCTACGGCAAAAGCAGATATAAATGCTTCCGAAACGATAACGTCGCGGCTCATGAAGTTGAAAACAAAGACGGCAAGATCAACTATCGTTTCGTGTTTTCCGGCGGCGAGCAGGTTGTACTCGACCCTGTTTTTCGCGGAGGAACAGTAGAAGTGATTGGCGGTGGTATGATGCTTGACCTGCGACGTACAACTCTCGACGAGGGCGAGACGCATCTCAATATCACGGTTAACGCAGGCGGAGTTCAAATATTTGCGCCCGACAGTTGGGAGATAGAGTTTCGCTCAAAGGCGCTCTTCGCCGGAGTATATGATTCGCGCGACAAAGGCACCCCCAAAGACAAGAGCCGAAAACTCGTCATCTTCGCCGACTGCAAGTTTGGAGGTATAGATATCGACAAAAATTATTAATTTTGCATAATGATTATTCGGATGAATGCAATAGAGACAAAGACAATAATCTATGTATCAGCCTGTTTGACGATAGCCGGAGGATATGCCTTTGCCGTTGACGGTTTGACCGGACAAGGATTGGCGGTAAGCGCTGTCGAGGCAGGAGTTTATGCCGTTATGCTTGGGCTGGCAGGCGTGGCGCTGCCGAATATGTTTCGCTTTGCCGTGCCTGTCAACTACTCGCAAACAGGTCGGAATGCTTTCATCGCCGTTCTGATGATTGCGGCTACGATATTTGTGGTCGGGATAGTAGAAATTATTGTCTTTCTCGTTTGTAATCGTTTTGTTATCAGTGCTTTACCCGCTAAAATATTTATTACTTCACTGATTATTATCATTATACGACTTGTTTATTTGATTGACAAAAGCAAGAATTGCAAAGATGTAGAGACGTTGCCTGCAACGTCTCTACGGGAACGAGACTTAACTCTCAACTCTCAACTCTCAACTCTCAACTTTACAGTCAGGAGTGGTCGGAACATCAGGATTATTCCTGTTGAAGAGATACTGTATATCAAAGCCGACGGCGATTACGTAAGTATCTGTACCAAAGACGGTTCATGGCTTAAAGATATGACCATGAACGCCATCGAAGCAATGCTGTCGCCTGCCGATTTCGTAAGGGTACACCGATCGTTTATTGTTAACATACACTCTATCAGCCGTATAGAACGTTGGGGCGAGCAACAGCTTATAATTCTCAATTCCGGCATCAAAATCAAAATCAGCGCCGCAAGATATCATACGCTCAAAAAAGTATTGGGGTTGTAACTGCACCTGCCCAAACCCTTGCAGTGGTTGAAAAACCCTGCAAGCGGTTTTCGGCGCACCTGCCCAAACCCTTGCAGTGGTTTTAGACCCTGCAAGCGGTTTTGAGAAGGCAGAAGGCAGAAGGTACCACGTCATTGCGAGGTACGAAGCAATCCAGAAAACAGGAAATACGCTGGATTGCTTCGTACCTCGCAATGACGAATGCCCTGTGCGTTAACGACCTCGTAATGACGAATGCCCTGTACGTCATGGCTTCCGGCTTGCACGCCCTATAACCTCATTACCTCATTGTCATATCTTATTATATAATAAGGTAATGATATATATAAGCAAACCGGATTAAAACCTGTAAATCCGGCTTCTCCTGTAATCCTGTATTTTTGCATACTTCCATTGATGACTCTTTGCAAGCGTAATATGAAAATTGTTTTTTCTTCGTTTTGCTCCTTCGTCAAAATGCTCATTTACGTCAGTAAACTCCGCTTTTTCCTCTGTCGCAGGCCTCGAAAAAATCAATTTTTAGAGGTTCCCTAAAGTCGATTATCATAAGTATAACTTTCGTGCCAATATAGACGCCAATGTAACGCGCACTACAACGTTGTCGCTCAATATTGAGACGACTTTGTGTCGCAGAATGCGCCCGGCTTCGGCGACGACAATAGAGCGCTCTGGACGGCGCAGGCTAATCTGCCGCCAAATATTGTGCCTGTAATATATTCCAATGGACAATTGCCTGCTTATGGCGTCAACGGCGACCAGATGTCGCCCTACGTACAACTCAATTATACCGGCTACCGCACAATTGAACGCTATACAACCAAGACTAATCTGGCACTCAAACAGGATTTAAGCATGTTAAGCCCTAACATTTCTCCTTATACGTAATAGGTTTCAGTCCGAGTTTGTTGATAAGGTCAATAGTCTTGCGTGTACACTCGGCATCGTGCCATCGGTCGTTGATCTTCACTTTTTTCACTTCCGAAAGAAATTGAAGGAAATCTTCGGGCGAATATTTGCGGTTCAGTTCATGTTTTTTGAGTAGTTTCAA
>JAITHS010000273.1 GCA_031279875.1 Tannerella sp. | reverse complement strand
TTTTTGACAAGATCCGTCACATTGGCACATTTCTCCGGACCTTCGTCGGCAAAATAGCCGTATTCGGCAGTTATGATTTCCAATTTGTCAATAGGTTTTGTTTCTTCGGGGGATGACGTAGCTGTAAACTTCACATCTGTGGCGTGGTCGTTTGCGGCGGGCGTGCGAAAGACTACGAATACCGAACCTGATGGATCAAATCGTATGGGTACGGTTGTAAGACCGTCCTGCTCTTTATAAACGGGTACTTTTTCTATCGCGCCAGATTCGGGATGCCACAATTCGGGCATTTTGCCGCCGACTCTGAACGTACAATCCCATTCCTCGCCATGTATTTCGGGCGACGCGACAAAATAGACGTCCATGTCGCCGATGCGACGGTGTATGTATCGCAGTCCGGATGAAGCGCCGGCGCTAAAGTCGGGTTTTATATCCAGCGCCTGTAATGTTTCGGAGGGCGACTTATCGAAGATAATTTTCGTCCACGTCCTGTCTGCCCGTTTCTTCACATCGGCGTCGCATGACGGATAGTTGCGCAAGCCGGGCGCACGTTCGGGTTTTGATTTGCCGACAATCACCGCGCCTGCATCTGCCAGACATTCTATGACTTCCAGCGTTTCGGGCGACATTGCCGCATCGTCGGGTAATACCAGCATCCGGTATGTCATGCCCGACGGAAGAACAAGACGACCGTCTTTTACTTTCAGCATTTTCAGCGCTCGTGTGTCGCATCCGTCGTAGTCGTATCCTGTCGGCAGCGTGGTTGTGCGCAGTTCGTTGGGAGCGCTTTCGCCGCAGTAGAACAGTACGTCGGCTGCAAACAGTCCTTCTTGAAGCAGATATTGGCAGCGAGTCTGATACAGCAGCCAGTCTTTTGACTGTTTCCACCACGTCATGGTGCGTTCGAAATGCGTACCCCACTGTCCCATAGTCATTCCGGGATAGCGTGTAGGCTTTGTCCAAGGTTGGTGAGCATAGCGATGATATATCATTCGGTTTATGCCGCCGCAGTATGCCGCGTCGCCCTGTGCTTTGAGGGCGTAAGCGTCTTTTGTCCATTTTCCGCCGTCGGGAGCTGCCGTAAAAGCTTCGGCTCCTACCGTTTTTTTGCCGTACACGTGGGCTATGGATGCGGGCAGTTTGGCGTTGCCCATGTCTGTGCTGTGTCCGCCGCTTTGCCAAAATTCACCCATAGGTATGTCGCAATAACTGCCATACTGTATGTCGTCGGAAGGACAGTTGCCATACGGTTCGGACGAATACAGCAAGCCTGCGTCATGTGCTAATTTACCGAAATATTCCGAATAATTTTCGGCAAACAAGTCGGCTATCACGCGGCGGAAGTCCCACATAAAACGTTCCGTTACTTCACGCGAATCCACTACGCGCCCTCCGAGTACGGGCAGAAATTTTGTAATAGCATATCCTGTTCGTTTCTGAAATTCTTTCTCAAAACCCTGTGTCCAGTTTTGCGTGCCAACTTCATAACTGTCTATCAGAATATTATTAAGACCGGAGTTTCCGATCGCATCAGATTTTCCCAGTGCTGCCAGAATCGGCACGATATGGCTGTCCCAGTGCGCCTTGATAGCTTCTTTGCTCAGTTTGTCGCATTCTAATCCTGTGCCTTCGACGGGAGCAGGATGGTTTTTCCGTCCGTTGGATGTATATCCGGTGCGCACAATAGTCCATTCACCTTCCGGTGCGTCCCAACCGGCGTTGTTAGAAAGCATCTTTTCCGTCAGGTCGATAACTGATGTTCCGTCAACAAGCATGTCTGCCGACAGCGCATCAAACGTTTTGACGGATGCGATATTCATTCTGTCGAGGAAAATTTTTGCTTTCAAGTCGGGTATGATTGTTTTGCTCGTGTCGATGGCGGGTGTACGAAAAGCAATCACGGCTATGTCGCGATAGAAGTCGGGATGAGCAGACGGTTGTGGCGGCGGAGCGGAGACTTTTACAGGTCCCGTTATCTTTATCTCGCTGCTGACGACTACTTTCATGCTGTGTTCGGGTGTATTCCACGGGCCGCCGCTGTTGGCCCATCCTGCGCAGTTGTGAATACACAGTTCAAGTCCGAGACGTTTTGCTTCCGTGTCGGCATGTTTTACTATGTCAATCCATTCCGGACTGTTGAACTGTACTCCTCCGTGAGGAATTGCTTCGGCGACGTTGAATATCTGGGCGCCGCCGATACCGGCTTCGGCCATGGCTTCCAGATCGGCGGTAATGCCTTCTTTGGTAACGTTACCGTTCATCCAGTGCCACCAGACGTGTGGTTTGGCTGATGATGGCGGGTTAATAAATTGCGCTTCCGCAATGGCCGGTGAAGCGTCTGTTTTTGGGTCACATGCTACGGCAATCGACAGTGCGGCGGTAGCCAATAAGAATAATTGTTTCATATTTATAATTATTTTTCTCTGATAAAGACATGTATCGGTGTGCCGGAGAGGTTCCAGTTTTCGCGAAGTTTGTTTTCGAGGAAGCGTTTATATGGGTCTTTGATCCACTGCGGCAAGTTGCAGTAGAAGACAAACGACGGTATTACCGTGTCGGGCAACTGCATTATATATTTTATTTTGATGTATTTGCCTTTCCATGCCGGAGGAGGCGTGTTTTCAATAATAGGAAGCATTATTTCGTTGAGTTTGGCTGTCGGAATACGACGGCGACGGTTGTCATAGACTTCTTTGACCTGTTCCAAGACTTTGAAAATACGTTGCTTGGTTGTTGCCGATATAAACAAAACGGGGAAGTCGGTAAAGGGTGCAAATCGCTCGCGAATGGCATTGAGGTAGGTTTTGATGACTATCTGGGATTTGTCTTCTACTAAGTCCCATTTATTGACGCAGACAAGAAGTCCTTTGCTGTTTTTCTGAATAATTGAGAAGATATTGATGTCCTGACTTTCGATACCTCTTAAAGCGTCGAGCATAAGGACGCAGACATCGGAGTTTTCGATAGCGCGGATAGAGCGTATGACGGAATAGTATTCGAGGTCTTCGTTTACTTTGTTTTTTTTGCGTATGCCGGCCGTATCGACGAGGTAGAAGTTGAGACCGAACTTGTTGTATTTGGTATAAATAGAATCGCGTGTTGTGCCGGCGATGTCGGTTACGATATGTCGTTCTTCGCCGATAAATGAGTTGATTAGGGATGATTTGCCGGCGTTCGGACGTCCTACAATTGCTATGCGGGGCAGGTCGTCTTCGATTTGTTCGACTGTTGGAGACGGTAATATTTCAACTATTCTGTCAAGTAAATCTCCAGTGTATGATCCGTTTATTGCCGATATGGGAAAGGGGTCTCCAAGTCCGAGAGAGTAAAACTCGGCGGCGAGCGGGTGGGCTTCATAAGTGTCGGCTTTGTTGGCTACGAGGATGACGGGTTTTTTGCTGCGGCGAAGTATCTTGGCGACGTCGTCGTCGAGGTCAACAATGCCGGTTGTAATGTCAACGGTGAAAAGTATAACGTCGGCTTCTTCGACGGCTATTTTGACTTGTTTGTTTATTTCGCTTTCAAAGACGTCGTCGGAGTTGATTACCCAGCCGCCGGTGTCGATTATTGAGAACTCTCGCCCGCCCCAATCGACCTTACCGTACTGACGGTCGCGTGTTGTGCCGGCTTCTTCATTGACTATCGCGTCGCGTGTTTGCGTCAATCGATTAAATAATGTGGACTTGCCTACGTTAGGGCGTCCTGCTATTGCTACTATGTTCATATTTTTTATTGTTTGATGTTCTTGTAAAGTACATTCCGGCAAAGGTGAGTGTTCCGTTGAGGAGGAGCAGTTCGTATCCGAAGCGGTATGTTGTATGATGTGCCGTAATTTGGTCTAACAGGAAGCATATCACGGGTGCCGCCACGCAGATGTATGGTGTTAAGCGTTCATTGCTTCGATATTTTGTAAAAAGACCGAATATAAACAGTCCGAGTAACGGGCCATAAGTGTATGATGCTATTGTGTATATGGCGTCTATGACGCTGCGGTCGTTTACAGCTTTGAATATCATGATGATGAGCATGAAAATGACGGATACTGTTATATGAACTGCTATTCTTTTACGTTTTTCTTGTGGTGTGCCGAGTATATCGATGCAGATAGATGTTGTGATGGCTGTCAGTGCCGAATCGGCGCTACTGAACGCCGCTGCGATGATACCGATGGTGAAAAATATGAGGATAGATTGACCTAATATTCCTGATGTACATAGTGCAGGCAGCATATCATCGCCTATAGGCAGATTATTTCCCATAAATGTAACGATAAGAATGCCGAGAGAGAGAAACATGAAGTTGACGGGCATAAATGATGCTCCGTAAAGGTACATGTTTTTTTGTGCTTCGCGAAGATTGCGGCAGGAGAGGTTTTTTTGCATCATATCTTGGTCAAGACCTGTCATTACGATTGGAATAAAAACGCCGCTGAGAAATTGTTTGACGAAATGCTGTCGGCTGCTCCAGTCGCCAAATTCAAACATTCTGAAATGTGGGCTGTCAGTAATTGTTTGTATCATTCCGCCGAAGTCAAGCCCCATGCCGTCGGTTACTTTCATAATTAAAACGACGAGCATGGCAACAAGGCATATTGCTTGCAGCATATCTGTTTGGATGATTGTTTTAATGCCGCTTCTGAAAGTATAAGCCCAAATAAGTAGGATACTTATCGCTACGGTAACGGCAAAGGGGATATTAAGGCTGTCGAAGACGCAGTTTTGTAGTATCATTACGACGAGAAAGAGTCTTGCAGCGGCGCCGGTCATCTTCGAGAATATAAAAAACCATGCTCCGGTACGGTAACTGCTAACGCCGAACCGTTGACGCAGATATTCATATATCGACGTTAGATTGAGGCGATAATAAACGGGCAGTAATACTTTGGCAATAACTATATAGCCGAAGAAAAAACCGATTACCATCTGCATATATGTCATATCGGTAGTACTTACCCATCCGGGAACGGATACAAACGATACGCCCGACAATGATGAGCCTATCATGCCGATTGAGACGATAATCCACGGCGATTGCCTGTTGCCGAGAAAAAAAGCGTC
>JAITHS010000260.1 GCA_031279875.1 Tannerella sp. | reverse complement strand
AATTAACTATTCTCAACGCAATAACCGAATTAGTAAATGCCGCAAAAAACTCTCAACCGGAACAGTCTCGCTACGACCTTCGACTAACGGAATGGCTTGAAATTAAGAATTAAAAAATGCAAACAAGCATTAATAAAAACATCCAACGCCCCACAACAAAATTGGAGACGTTTCGTATTTATCCTACATTCGACGCCTCAATCAACGCTTTGATATTGTCGGTTGCGACATTTGGGGGCATGCCGCCGCCGCAGGAGAGGATGAAATGAGAACGGTCGTCGAGGCTTTGCAGCAGGTCGGTAACCGATTGTTTTACTTCGGCGGGGGTTCCGGCGGCAAGCACGTCGCGCGGGGGAATATTGCCGAGTATGGTCATGCGGTTGCCGGTAAGCGTTTTCATCTCATTTACAGACATTTGGATACCGGGATTGAAGATATTGACGCCCATGTCGGGGTAATGTTTCACCGATACGCGGAAATCGGCATCGTTGTGAAACAGTTTGACTTTTGCGTCCGTATCATCGTAAATCTCTTTGATAAAAGGAAATCCGAAAGTCAGGAAGTCGTCTTCGCCAACAAATCCTACTATATCGTCAAGCATCATTATTCCGTCAATAGAAGGAAACGTTTTGCGCTGTAAATCATGCCATTCTTTAAGAAAATCTGTAATTACGCGCATCAGTTGCAACACTTTTTCGGGTTCGAGCATCATCGCCATCATCAGTTCGGTAACGCCCATAAGGAACGACGCTATATTGAGCGGCCCCCTTGATACTGAGAATCTTATCTTATGACCGGCATCTTCGATACGCGGTTGCAATGTGCGTAAACGGTTGAGCATAAACGGCAACAGACCGTCGGTTTCGCAGTTTGGTTTGGTAATGGCGTCGATGTCGGCTGTTTCGCGGATAATCTTGTCGGCAAAAGGAAACTCGTTACGCGGGAATGTACATTTGGCACCGAAAGCCGACGGCTCGGTACACATGCCGTACTCGCTCCAAAAGCCCGGCAGGAACATGACGTCGGGAAATGTCTCGGCGGCTTTGAGATTGGCCGAAAGCCAGAGTTCATCGTTAGTGAAATAATCGAGAATGTTGATGCCGTACCACCCCGGCAGCCACGGGCAGTCGATGATAAAGCCTGTCGGTACTGTTGCAGGCGTTTTGCCGTCGATAATCGACAGCAGAGTAGTCCATTGTTTGTCTGTCATAGTTGATTGATTGTTAGGATGCTCAAAATTCCGCATTACCCGGCGTGCGGGGAAATGGGATGACGTCGCGGATGTTTGTCATTCCGGTAACGAAGAGCAGCAACCGTTCGAAGCCGAGACCGAAGCCGGAATGCGGACATGCACCGAAACGCCGTGTGTCGAGATACCACCACATATCTTTCATCGGGATGTTCATCTCTTTGATGCGTCCGAGCAGTTTGTCATAGTCGGCTTCACGTTCCGAGCCGCCGATTATTTCGCCGATCTTGGGAAAAAGTACGTCCATAGCGCGGACGGTTTTGTTGTCGTCGTTGAGTTTCATGTAGAATGACTTGATTTCTTTGGGATAATCGGTCATGATGACGGGGCGACGGAAGTGATTTTCAACGAGATAGCGTTCGTGTTCGGATGCGAGGTCGCTGCCCCAGAACACGGGAAACTCAAACTTATATCCTTTACTGACGGCTTCTTCGAGTATCTTTATTCCGTCGGTATAAGTAAGTCGCACGAAATCATCTTTTAACACTCCTTCGAGGCGGGCTATAAGTTCGTTATCAATATGATCGTTGAGAAATTGCAAATCATCGCGGCATTCTTTCAAAGCCCATGATACACAGTATTTTATAAACTCTTCGGCAAGTTCCATATTGTCGGCTATTTCATAGAATGCCATTTCGGGTTCTATCATCCAGAACTCGGCGAGATGTCGCGGCGTATTGGAGTTTTCGGCGCGGAAAGTAGGTCCGAAAGTATATATCGCACCGAGACCCATAGCGGCAAGTTCGCCTTCGAGTTGTCCCGAAACGGTCAGTGATGCCTGTTTGCCGAAAAAGTCGCAGTCGTAAACTACTTCATCGTCTTCGTTGCGTTTGAGGTCGGTGAGATTCAGGGTCGTAACCTGAAACATCTGACCGGCGCCTTCGCAGTCCGACGCCGTGATGATAGGCGCATGAAAATAGAAGAAACCTTTATCGTGAAAAAATTTGTGAATGGCAAACGCCATGTTGTGACGGAGGCGCAGAACGGCTCCGAAAGTGTTGGTACGTGGACGCAGATGCGCTATCTCACGCAGAAATTCCATCGAATGGCCTTTTTTCTGCAAAGGATATGTTTCGGGGTCAGCCAAGCCAAGCACTTCTATGGTATCGGCCTGAATTTCAACCGATTGACCTTTGCCGAGCGACTGAACCAATTTACCGGTAACGCTCAAACATGCGCCTGTATTAACGCCTTTAAGGGCATCATCTCCAAGTTTTGACAAATCGGCTACTATCTGTATATTATTAATGGTAGAGCCATCGTTTAGTGCAATAAACGACACTTGTTTGCTGCCTCTGCATGTACGCACCCAGCCTTTGACGAGGATATCCCCGCCAAAGGTTTGAGAGCGTAACGCTTCTTTTATAACAGTTCTTTTCATTTAATTATGATTAATTATTCGTAAGCTCCGATGCGAAGTGCATTTACTTCGGGTTCTGTGAGGTAGCGCCATTTGCCGCGACCGAGATTTTTCTTTGTCAAACCGGCAAAATAAACTCTGTCGAGTTTAAGTACGTGATAGCCAAGTATTTCAAACATACGGCGTACAACACGGTTTTTACCCGAATGTATCTCAATACCTACCTGACTGCGGTCGTTTTCGTTGGCATAAGAGATAGCGTCGGCGTGGATTTCGCCGTCGTCAAGTTGAATGCCCGTAGCGATTTTCTCCATATCTTCGATTTTTACTTCATGGTCGAGCCATACATGATAAATCTTTTTCTTTTTAAATGACGGATGTGTCAGTTTTGAAGATAACTCACCGTCGTTGGTAAGCAACAGAACGCCGGTTGTGTTACGGTCTAACCGCCCAACGGGATAGATGCGTTCGTGGCAGGCGTTCTTGATTAAGTCCATGACTGTTTGCCTGTTTTGCGGGTCTTCGGATGTAGTAACGCAATTTTTGGGTTTGTTGAGCAGGATATAAATCTTGCTTTCAATCGATACCGGCTGGTCTCTGAACGTTACTTTGTCCTGACGGGTGATTTTTGTTCCCAATTCGGTAACTGCTTCTCCGTTAACTTTAACGGCGCCTGCCTGTATGAACTCGTCGGCTTCACGACGCGAACATACGCCTGCATTGGCAAGGAATTTGTTAAGACGAATCGGAGCCATCGGATCAAGAACAACTTCGTCATATTTGATAGGTACGGGCATCGGTTTAACGTTTGGTTTCATCCTGCCTCTTTGCATCGGGTTTTGATTTTTAGGTCTGAATCCGCCCTGTTGCTGATAGCCGCCGCGCTGTTGATAGCCACCGCGCTGTTGATAGCCGCCTTGCTGATAGCCGTTGCCTTGCTGCTGATAACTGTTACCGTGCTGTTGGTGGCCGCCTTGTTGCCGGTAGCCTCCCTGCTGATATGGTTTCTGATAGCCGCCTTCCTGCTGCCGATACGGTTTTTGATAGCCGCCTTCCTGTTGTTGATACGGTTTTTGATAGCCGCCTTCCTGTTGGCGATATGGCTTTTGATAGCCGCCTTCCTGTTGTTGATACGGTTTTTGATAGCCGCCTTCTTGTTGGCGATATGGCTTTTGATAGCCGCCTTCCTGCTGGCGATACGGTTTTTGATAGCCACCCTGCTGGTAGCCGCCTTCCTGCGGCCGATATGGTTTCTGATAGCCGTCTTGTTGCCGGTATCCGCCTTGTTTGTTATAGCCGCCTTGTTGACCTTGTTGACTGCCGTAGGGTTTGTTCTGGCGATAGTCGCCTGATTGCTGCTGGTAACCGCCGCCGCCGCCGTACTCGCGTGGCTGATAGCCGCCGCTATGTTGCTCGCCGCCTTGCTGACGGTAGCCGCTACGTGGCTGATAGCCGCTTTCGCTCTGACCGTATCTGTCGGCTCTGTC
>JAITHS010000230.1 GCA_031279875.1 Tannerella sp. | reverse complement strand
TTAATTCAAGAGCAGCAACTCGTCCATCAATTTGCGGTCGTTTTGGAGGGCAGGAACTTTGTGTTGCCCGCCGAGACGGTCGCGGTTTCTCATCCAATCGTCAAAAAGACCTCTTCGGGCGACAGTAATTTCAAGTTGCAGCAGCGAAATATCTCTGTATCTTTTGGCGTCATAATCGGAGTTAAGGCTTTTCAGCTCTTCGTCAAGAGTATGAGCAAAAACATCTGTTGAAGCGGGTTCGTTCTCAAATTCGACAAGCCATTGATGTTTGCCTTTACCTGTATGAAGCAAAAACAGCGGCGCTGCGGTAAAGGCTTTGACGGTAGCGCCGGTTGCCTCACATGCCTTACGAAGCCCTTTTTCGGCATTATCAACCATCAACTCTTCGCCAAAAGCATTGATATACAGTTTAGTACGACCTGTTATTACAAATTTGTACGGTTTTAATGACGTAAACCGTATCGTGTCGCCGATAACATAACGCCACAGACCTCCGCAGGTAGATATTAGCATTGCATAGTTAACGCCTGTTTTAACTCCTTCGAGAGGCACAACATTTTCGGCATTATACGCTTCTCCGGCAGGTATAAATTCGTAAAAAACACCATAGTCAAGCATCAGCAGCATAGACGATTCCGTCATATTGTCCTGAATGCCGAAAAATCCTTCCGACGCATTGTATATTTCCATATAATGCATCTTATCGCTTGGTATAAGTGCTTTATATTGTGCGCGATAAGGCTCAAACCCTACCCCGCCGTGAAAAAACACTTCAAGATTAGGCCATACTTCGTCAAGCGTCGATTTTCCGGTATATTGCAACACCGCCTTAATAAGCGCCAGCATCCACGACGGTATGCCGGAAAGACTTGCAACATCCTTATTATAAGTGTTTTCTACTATGGCTTTGATTTTTGCTTCCCACTCGTCCATAAGGATAATTTTTTTGTCCGGCACACGGGTGAGATTTACTAACGGATTGATATTATGCAGCAAAATAGCCGACAGGTCGCCGCAATGTGCCGATTTGTTCAACCTTACGGGGCTGTGGCTGCCGCCGAGAACAAGATTTTTTTTACCGAAAAGGCACGATTTATCGTTTTGCATCAGATAGAGCGCAACAGTATCAAAGCCGCCCCTGTAATGACAATTGTGAAGAATCTCACGCGAAACGGGGATATATTTGCTGCGGTCGTTGGTAGTACCGCTACTTTTGGCAAACCACTTCATTTCTGACGGCCACAACACATTACGCTCGCCGTTAAGCATACGTTTAATGTACGGATACAGCTCTTCATAAGTCGAAACGGGGACATTGCGACCGAAAGTGTTGTAGTCTTTTGTTGCGGCATAACCATATTTTTTTCCCCACAAAGTATTTGCGGCGCGGCTCACTAATATCGATAATTGCTTGTCCTGCAACTCTGCGGCAAAGCAGGAATACATCCGTAATATTTTCTTTGCTCTTAACTTAAATATCGGCGAAACCGCTCCGGTAACAATATCCATATGTTAAAAAATGTTAAAAACAAGAGGCAAGATGTTATATCAATGAAATACCATGCTTTTGTGTAGCATCTCTCATTTCTTGCGGCCAGATGCTTGCCTGTATTTCGCCGATATGTGCTTTTCGCAAAAGCAACATGCAAAGTCTGGATTGCCCAATACCGCCGCCGATAGTTTGAGGTAATTCGCCATTGAGCAGTCGTTTGTGGAAATAGAGTTCTTTCCTGTCGTCCTTGCCGCATTCTTCGAGTTGTTTTTTCATCATTTCGGCATCAACACGGATACCCATCGACGAGATTTCAAAAGCCCTTCCGAGCAGTTCGTTCCAAACCATGATGTCGCCGTTGAGACCGGGAAGTCCGTTAACAGGCGTCGTCCAGTCGTCGTAGTCGGGTGCGCGACCGTCGTGTTTTTCGCCGTTGCTCAATTTGCAACCTATACCGATAATAAAAATTGCTTTCTTTTCTTTGGCAATGGCGTCTTCTCTTTCCCGAACCGACAGTGTGGGGTATTTGCGGAGCAGTTCTTCGGCATGAATAAAGTAAATGTCTCTGGGAAGAACGGGTTTGAATTGCGGATATGCCTCATAAACAAGATATTCGGTGCGAAGGATAGCGTAATATATCCTGCGTACAATGTCTTTGAGGAAATCAATATTTCGCTCATTGTCGTGCATCACCAATTCCCAATCCCACTGGTCAACATAGAGCGAATGGAGGTTTCCCAAATCTTCGTCGGCGCGAATAGCATTCATGTCGGTATAGATACCATAACCGGGTTCAATGTTTAAATCAGCCAGCGTTAAACGCTTCCATTTTGCCAGCGAATGTACGATTTCGGCTTTCGTATCGTCCATGTCTTTGACGGGAAAAGAAACAGCTCTTTCAACGCCGTTCAAATCGTCGTTGATACCTGTTCCTTTCAAAACAAACAGCGGAGCAGTTGCGCGTTGCAGTCGCAATTCCGACGATAAATTCCGTTGAAAGAAGTCCTTAATATTCTGTATGCCTCTTTCCGTTTCAATCTTGCTTAATGCAGATTTATACCCTTTGGGTGTTAATAAATAACTCATATTTTTATGTTTTTTGCGTGCAAATGTAAGGTTTTTTTCTGAAAAATAGAAATTTTGTAAAATTCTTAATTTTTTTATCTACCTTTGCAGCATAAAATAAAACTTTACTTATGGGAATATTTTCAATATTATTGGCCGGCTACCTGTTTTTTGTAGCCATTTGTTATTGGCTTTGTCCGAAATGTATTATAGAAAAGAAAACCGAATACGTTTCTTTCTGGCTGCTGTTTCTGTCGTTCTACACATTGATGAACGGTATTGTTACACTAATCCTGGCAAGATGTTTTTCAACACCAATGGCGGAAGCAAATCTTTATTACGGAATAACATTTATTCCATTCCTTTTTATGGCACATCTGATTTACCCTTTCAGGAAAACAAAAAGAAATCAGCATCTTTCTTTCTTTCTGTTTTTTGCATCGCTATTGATTGTTGGTACCGTATTATTAACATATGTGATAGCGCGGATGATGAACCGTTCATAACTCTCAACTCTCAACTCTACGCCGCACCACTTTCTTAATAAAGTATAGCACTCCGGCGAGCAGTAACAGCAAGAATATCAGCACAGTAAGCCATATTCCGACAGTTACGCCTTTTAAGCCGCCGATTACGGTGCAAAGCGATAATACG
>JAITHS010000161.1 GCA_031279875.1 Tannerella sp. | reverse complement strand
CCATAACAACCCAGATCGGAATATCCCATATCATCCGCTAAAATCAGGATAATATTAGGTTGAGACGGATTTGCCGCCGATAGGGCAACACTGCTTAATGAAAATAATGTTATACAGATACTTTTATTTTGCTTCATATTGAATGTGTTTTGACGCTACAAAAATAGACAATATTTCCCAATTACAACAATTAACCACTTGCAGAGGGTTATAAAACCACTGCAAGGGTCAAGGTATGAAAACAAATGCTAATTGTGGTCCCACTTGGGCTTGAACCAAGGACCCCCTGATTATGAGTCAGATGCTCTAACCAACTGAGCTATGGGACCTGATTTAGGGAACCTCGAAAAATTGGTTTTTCTTCGTTTTGCTCTTTCGTCAAAATGCTCATTTACGTCAGTAAACTCCGCTTTTTCCTCAGTCGCAGGCCTCGAAAAAATCAATTTTTAGAGGTTCCCTTTATTAAGACTTTGTCTTGAAATCGGGTGCAAAGGTACGACTTTTTTTTTGATTTGCAAAAAAAATGCGCAAAAAAAGAAAAAAAATTTTTTTTTCGGATTTTTTGCCGTACCTTTGCGACTTCGATTTATTAAGGAAAGAACTGTTATTTATGACGGAAGAAGAAGAAATAGAGAAAGAATTAAACGTGTCGGAAGAAAATTTTGAAGACGAGACCGACAGCGACAACGAGACCGACAGCAACAGCGACAACGAGACCGACAGCGAAGTGGCATCACGCTCAAACTACCACGTGCCGGGTATGGGCGACAGTTCGAACCATTTAGGCGGCATGTACAAAAACTGGTTTTTGGACTATTCGTCATACGTTATCCTCGACCGTGCCGTGCCGCATATCAACGACGGTTTGAAGCCTGTGCAGCGGCGTATTCTGCACGCTATGCGGCAGCATGACGACGGGCGTTACAACAAGGTTGCGGCAATTGTCGGCGACACGATGCACTATCACCCGCACGGCGACGCATCGATAGGAGCGGCGCTTGTCAATCTTGGCCAGAAAGACCTGCTCATTGATTGTCAGGGCAACTGGGGCAACATCCTCACGGGCGACGATGCGGCTGCTCCGCGTTACATCGAAGCAAGGCTGTCGAAGTTCGCTCTTGAAACGGTTTTCAACCCCAAGACGACGATATGGAAACTATCTTACGACGGTCGCAACCGTGAGCCGGTATCATTGCCGGTAAAGTTTCCGCTATTGTTGACACAAGGCGGCGAAGGCATAGCAGTCGGTTTGGCGTCAAAGATTTTGCCACACAATTTCAACGAAATCATCGACGCCGCCATCGCCTGTCTGAAAGGAGAAGAATTTGTTTTATATCCTGATTTTCAGACAGGTGGATATATCGACGTCGCCGGATACAAAGACGGCAAACGTTCGGGCGTAGTCAAAGTTCGCGCCAAAATCAACAAGTTAGACAACAAAGCATTAGTAATCACCGAGATACCTTTCGGAACAAATACCGGTACGCTGACGGAATCAATCATTAAGGCTTCCGAAAAAGGCAAAATCAAAATACGTAAAGTTGACAATCTGACTGCTCAAAACGCAGAAATAGTAGTATATTTACAGCCCGGCATCTCGTCCGACAAGACTATCGACGCCCTCTACGCCTGTACCGACTGCGAAATAAAGATTTATCCCAACTGCTGCGTTATAATCGACAACAAGCCTTATTTTCTTGGCGTCAGCGACGTGTTGAAACATTCTACCGACCAGACACTCAATCTATTACGTCAGGAACTCGAAATCTTCCGCGCCGAGCAGGAAGAGCAACTCCTCTTCGCTTCGTTGGAACGGATTTTTATCACGGAAAGAATCTACAAAGACAAAGAATTTGAAGAAGCCGCCGATATCAACGTCGCTATTGCGCATATTGACAGCCGTTTGGAGCCTTACAAACCGACATTTATAAGAGAAATCACCCGCGACGACATCCTGAGGCTGATGGAAATCAAGATGGGACGTATCCTCAAATTTAACGTTGAAAGCAACGACGAACTGATTGCCCGCATAAAAGATGAAATTGAGAAAGCCGACTACAAACTCGCTCATATTGTAGAAGTTACAATCGAATGGTTTAACAATCTCAAAACCAAATACGGGTCGAACTTTCCGCGCAAAACGGAAATACGCAATTTCGACACGATAGAGGCGACAAAAGTGGTTGAAGCCAATCAAAAACTGTATATCAACCGCGAAGATGGCTTTATCGGCACCTCTCTTAAAAAAGACGAATACGTTTGCGACTGTTCCGATATCGATGATGTTATAATATTCTATGAAACAGGTATTTATAAAATCATCAAAGTAAGTGACAAGTTTTTTGCGGGCAAGAAAATTCTTCATATCGACATATTTCGGCGCAACGATTCGCGCACTATTTATAATACCGTATATCGCGACGGAACGTTGGGAAAGTGCTTTATCAAACGCTTCAACGTTACCGGCATCACGCGCGACAGAGAATATGACCTTACACAAGGAACGCCGGGCAGCAAAGTGCTGTATTTCAGCGCTAATCCTAACGGTGAAGCCGAAACGGTTAAGGTGGTTTTGAAGCCAAAACTATTGCAGCGTACCACAGTTATAGAGAAAGATTTCAGCGAAGTGCTGATTAAAGGACGCAATTCAATGGGTAATGTTTTGACGCGCTATGAAGTACACAAGATATTGCTCAAACAGAAAGGCTCATCGACGCTTGGCGGACGGCAGGTATGGTTCGATAGCGATGTGTTGCGCCTCAACTATGACGGTCGCGGCAAGGCTCTGGGCGAGTTTTTCGGCGACGACAAGATTATCGTTATCATGCCTGACGGCAACTACTATACTACTGATTATGACCTCAGTAACCACTATGAAGATAATATTTTGCGGATAGAGAAATTCGACCCCAACAAAGTATGGACGGTAGCGCTGTATGACGGCGAGAACAAGTTTCCGTACCTCAAACGCTTTCAGTTGGAAGAATCTGCCAAACGGCAAAATTTCCTCGGCGACAACAATGCCAACAAACTCTATCTGCTTACCGACACCGTTTATCCGCGTCTTGAAGTAGTTTTCGGCGGCAACGACGCTTATCGCACGGCGTTTGAAATCGACGCCGAACAGTTTATCGGCGTCAAAGGCTTTAAAGCGAAAGGCAAGCGTATTTCAACCTTTAATGTCGAGACAGTCAATGAGTTGGAACCGCTACGTTTGCCGCCGAATATCGAAGAACCGGAACCGGAACCACAAAACGACAGCCCATCAAACGCTCATCCTCAACCTGTTCAAATGGAAATATTTTAAAACTCAAACGATATGACGAAATTGAAATGTGTATTAGATATTTGTTTTTGCGTGCTGTTGTTTCTGTTGCCTCAAACGGCTATGGGACAGACGGTTGCAAGCGATTCTACTATTCAAAAGTCTGATACGACGGTAGTTAAAGAAGTAAATCGTAAAAAAGCATCGGTAAATCGTAGCGACTTACTCAAAGGAAATATCAGCAGGACAAGAAATTTCAACGAAATACCCGATGTCGATGATTTGCGCTCTGTAAACGAGGGTACGATTATCGGTTTCGGTTCATACATGATGAAAGATACTTATCTGTCGCCGATGGAATATAACGGCTACGGCATGCATTACATGAACGAGAGGATGAAATTTACAGGCGCCGGAAGTTTCAAGTGGTCGCGTCAAAGTATTGTTAATGTGGACATTTCATCGGCTCTTAACGGCGCCGAAAATGCTAATTTCCTGTCGGCTTTCGTTGATTACTCTTACGGATTGCATTACCGCATACTTCCGTCGCCGTTCTTCAAAATACTTGTCGGCGGCAGCACACGCGGCATGTTGGGAATGGTTTACAACACCCGCAACGGCAATAATCCGATGACACTGCACGCCGATATCGACCTCAACGCATCGATGATGGCGATATATGAATTTCGTATTCGCAAGCATCAACTCGCTTTAAGATACCAGATTGAGTTACCTTTTGCCGGAGTACTCTTCTCGCCTGTTTATAATCAGTCATATTATGAGATATTCAGTCTCGGCAATACGCAAAAAATCTTCAATTTCAACTCTTTAAGCAACAAATTTGCAATACGTAACTACTTCTATCTCGACTTCCCCATAGGCGGTATGACGCTACGTGCAGGCTATTATGGGATGATTTATTCCACAAATATAAACAAGATAGAACGTTATATTGCTTCAAACAACGTAATGCTCGGAGTAGTAAAAGAATTTGTAGCGCTCGGAGGTCGCGAATTGAAACGCCGAAATCTGTTCATCAGCGCTTATTATTAAATAATGTATATATGAAAAAGTACGGATTGTTAATATTAATAGCGTTTTTGCTCGGTTCGTGTTTGGACGGCGATAAATATACGTCTTCTCCGCGCCAAAATTTTGAGGCGTTGTGGCATCTGATTGACGAAAATTATTGCTTTTTTGAATATAAAAGCATCGACTGGGACGCCGTTTACACCAAATATAGCCCGAAAGTTACGGATACAATGAGCCGTTACGAACTCTTTAAAGTGCTTGGCGATATGCTTTGCGAACTCAAAGACGGCCATACCAATCTGGTATCAACATTCAACGTTTCGCGCTTCTGGGATTGGAGCGAAAATTATCCCGACAACTATAACTCGCTCATACACAAGAAATATATGGGTAATGATTACAAAATTGCCGGAGGATTGAAATATCGTATCATAAAAGACAGTATCGGATATGTTCATTACGGCGATTTTTCAAATGCGGTAGGCGAATCCAATCTTGATGAGATGTTTTATTATTTCGGGAATAACAACTGTAAGGCGATGATTTTTGACGTGCGCGAAAACGGCGGCGGCTCGCTCGTATATTCCGAACGCATTGCATCGCGATTTATGGAAGCTGACAAGATGCTTGTCGGATATATCGTTCATAAAACAGGTCCGGGACGCAACGATTTTTCAAAACCTTTTCCGGTAGAACTCGAAAAATCGAAACGTGTCAGGTGGCTGCGACCCGTAGCCGTGATTACCAACCGCAGTTGTTACAGCGCAACCAACGATTTTGTTAACAAAATGAAACTTATGCCGCATGTAACAATAATCGGCGACTGTACCGGCGGTGGTTGCGGACTGCCGTTCCACTCCGAAATACCTAACGGATGGAGCGTTAGATTCTCGTCATCACCGATGCTCGACGCCAATATGCAATATACCGAATACGGCGTTTGCCCTGATATTAAAAGCAGTATGAACGAAAACGACATAAATAAAAATATCGATACTATTATCGAAGATGCCGTAGATTTTTTGCTGAAAGAAATAAAATGATGTTGAAATTTGAAGAAAAGCCCGTATTGCTGGCGCCGATGGAAGACGTTACCGATATGTCGTTTCGTTTGCTTTGCAAGCGTTTCGGTGCCGATATGGTTTACACCGAGTTCGTGTCGTCCGACGCCCTGATACGCGATGTGCGTACTACAAAAGACAAACTGCGCGTTGCTGATGAAGAACGTCCCGTCGCCATCCAACTCTACGGCAAAGACATCGACGCTATGCGCGAAGCCGCAATAATATGTGAAGCCGCCCGTCCCGACGTCATAGACCTTAACTTCGGCTGTCCGGTCAAAAAAATCGCGGGCAAAGGCGCCGGAGCAGGATTGTTGCGCAACATACCGCTGATGCTCAACATCACACGCGAAATAGTTAAAGCCGTAAACGTTCCCGTAACCGTTAAAACACGGCTCGGTTGGGATGCCGAACATATCATTATCAACGATTTGGCCGAACAGTTACAGGACTGCGGCATCGCAGCCTTAACCGTTCATTGCCGTACACGCTCGCAGATGTACACCGGCGAAGCCGACTGGTCGCATATCGCTGCCCTCAAAAACAACCCGCGTTTGCGTATCCCTATTATCGGCAACGGCGATGTTACGACGCCCGAAAAGTGCCGCGAAGCGTTTGACCGCTATGGCGCCGACGCCGTTATGGTAGGACGTGGCAGTATCGGCCGACCGTGGATCTTCCGCGAAATAAAACATTATCTCCAAACTGGCGAAATACTCCCGCCGGAAGATTTTACGTGGTATTTAAATATCCTCAAACAACAGATACTCGACAGTATAGAGCGTTCGGGCGAGCGCGGAGGTATTATCCATATCCGCCGACACCTTGCCGTAACCCCGCTATTCAAAGGTATCCCCGACTTCCGACCTACCCGTGTGGCCATCCTCCGCTCCGAAACAGTAGAAGAACTATTTGGCATTATGAACGGCGTTAATGAACGCATTTAATAATATACTAATCTTTCGCACTTCGCATTATCCATGTGATACAGAACGGATTAGCATTCATTCTGCTTTTACAACATTCTGAATGTCAGCATTTTAACATTTGAAACCGCTCAAAATATTGAGCCGGTCTAATTTGTTCTCTGTGAAATCCGTTTTGATTTCTGAAATTCTTTTTGTAACTTTGTCGCCTTGTAGCATAAAATTATGTGTTTTGTAATTACACCGCAAAGTTACTAATATTTAGC
>JAITHS010000128.1 GCA_031279875.1 Tannerella sp. | reverse complement strand
GAATGACGTATCTGTTCTTCGGTAAGTCCGGCGACAATCTGTTTTCTCAACTCGTCGGTACCGGCGAGGAGGTCGAAATGACGTGCTCTCTTGCCGAAAAATGATGTCGTATCGCGACCTGATTTGATGAAAAATTCTATCACATATTTTAATGACAATCCTCCTGCAAACTCTTCCTTACGCAGGTCTTTGCCGTAGCATGTCTTGTCTTTGTAGGGCGGATTGGTGGTGAAACCGGGCAGGGACGACGGTTTGAACGTGAAATCGCCGTATTTGCGGTCGGGGCTGCCGATAACCGTAAACGGGTACTCTGTGCCGCGTCCGACACTGATAGTAGTGCCTTCAAAAAAGCATAACGACGGGTAGAGGCGAACCGACTGTTGGTTGGGCAGGTTAGGAGAAGGTTTGACGGGCAGGGTATAATCATCGCCATGCTTCCAGTTTTGTATCTCAATGATTTTCAGGTTACAACTGTTTTTGCCTGTCTCAATCCACCCTTCGCTGTTAATCATCAGCGCCAGTTCGCCAACCGTCAAGCCGTGCAGCAGCGGAATGGAGTGAACGCCGACAAACGATTCAAAACTTTTACGAAGCATCGGCCCGTCAACGAAATCGTTAGGATTCGGACGGTCGAGAACAAGAAATTCCTTGCCATTTTCGGCGGCGGCTTCCATAGCATAGTGCATAGTGCTGATGTAAGTATAGAAACGTGTGCCTACATCCTGAATATCAAAGATTAAGATATCAACGTTGGCTAATTGACCGGCTGTCGGCTTCCTGTTTTTGCCGTAAAGCGAAACTATCGGAATACCTGTCTTGGAGTCGATGCTGTTTTTAACATGAGCTCCTGCATCAGCCAAATCCCGAAAGCCATGTTCGGGAGCAAAAATTTTCTTTACATTTAAGCCGTTATCAAGCATTACATCAAGCAGATGTGAACCGTCGATAAGTAGCGATGTTTGATTGATTATCAACCCAATACGTTTGTTTCCTACAATGTCTTTAATTTCTTCAATACGGTCTGCACCGTTGAGAATGCTGTTTTGGGCGTGGTTGCGGGAGTTAATCTGCCCGGTGCAACTGATAAAAATCAGTAAAAAGTTAATGATCAATAATTTGTTTGTCATTTATGTTGTTTAATTTTTTAATATTTTATTATATTCTTCGTCATTGTTAATGATGCGTAATGCCTCCTGTAAAGGGTCGTTGACGGCATTATAAATGCGGAAGTATGCTGTTTTGTCAAATAAATCATCGGCAATAAGGGCTTTGATTATAAGAGAGATCAAGTCTTTTGACTTTTGAAACTGCTCTTCGTTATATTCGACCTTTTCTTTGTTTGCCATTTCGACAAGTTCTTGAAGCATGTCATTGTTGATTGTAAATTTGCCGGCATACTTCTCAAAAGTCGGATAGTTTTTTTTCAGCGAACTGCGATTTTTGTCTATATAACTGATATAAAAGCGATTAATGATGCCTGCACGGTTAAGTTTAACGTGATATTCGGTGATCGAATCTATCGGCACAAAAATATCGGGCATTATGCCGCCGCCGCCGTAAACTGTTCTGCCTGATACTAACGTGCTGTATTTCAGCGAATCGGGAAAGTGAATGCTATCGGCGTTAATCAACTCACCGGTTTTATATCTGTTCATTACATTTTTGAAATAAGTTTCTTTGTCTCCTTTTTCATAAGGTTTCTGGATATTTCGTCCCGAAGGGGTATAATATCTTGATATTGTGAGGCGTATCATAGCACCGTCCGGCAGATTTATCGCACGCTGCACAAGACCTTTGCCGAAGGTTCTTCTGCCGATGATAACACCTCTGTCCCAGTCTTGGATCGCTCCTGCAAGGATTTCGCTTGCCGACGCAGAGTACTCATCGACCAAAACAACAAGTTTGCCGCTCTCAAAAACGCCTTTTTCCTTTGAAGAAGACATGGCGTCCTCACGCTTTATCTTATTGCCTTGCGTATAATACAGGATTTTGTCTTTATCAAGAAACTGGTCAGCCAACATTCCGGCAACAGTTAGCAGCCCGCCGCCGTTACTTTGCAGGTCGAGGATGAGGTTTTTCATACCTTCTTTTTTGAGTTTATCGAACGCTTCTACAAACTCATTGTTTGATGTAACCGCAAACCTACTGAGGCGGATGTAACCGGTCTGTTTATCAGCCATATAAGAGGCGTCGATGCTGTTTAAAGGTATCTTGTCGCGGATGATTTTGAAGTCGAGCAACTTGCTGTTGCCTTTTCGCTTTACCTTAATGTGTACTTGGGTGCCTTTCGGCCCGCGTATGAGTTTGACTATATCGGTGTTAACCATTTTAACACCTGCAATGACGGTCGTATCAACCTGTACGATGCGGTCTCCTGCCAGCAAGCCGACTTTTTCCGACGGTCCGCCGCTGATAACGTTGAGGACGAGTAATGTGTCTTCAAACATGTTGAACTCAATGCCTATGCCGTCAAAATGAGCCTCAAGGGGTTCCTGCATCCTGCGCGTCTCTTCGGCGTTAGTGTAAGCAGAATGTGGGTCTAACTTTTCGAGCATGCCGATAATGGCGTCTTCAACTATTTTTTTGTTGTCGGTCTCGTCAACATACAAATCTACAATAGCCGAGTAAGCCGCTTGCAGTTTGCGGGCATTATTGATTTCTTCTGCGCTAAACGGCTTCGTCTGTTGCGAGTTCGCATAAATGCCTGAAATTAAAAGTATTACCGTAATTATTATGTTCCTTTTCATTTATAGTTTGGGATTAATTGTGATATATCTTTATGATAATAAGCCAGTTCACGCACTAACGACGAACTGATATGCTCATATTCAGGCTCGGAGAAGATAAAAACTGTCTCAATGCCTGATAATTTGAGATTTATGTATGCCATATTTTTTTCATACTCGAAGTCGTTGATACTGCGTATGCCTCTGATGAAGAAATCAATTTTTCGCTGCAAGGCAAAATCTGTTGTAAGTCCCTCATAATGAGCGGCTTCTACTCTGTTGTCGTCTTTAAAGGCTTGTTGTATGCCTTCGAGCCGTTGTTCAAGGGTGCGGAACGTTTTTTTGTCGAAGTTGACTCCTACGGCAACGATAATTTTGTCGGCAAGACACAACGCACGCTTGACAACAGCAAAATGAGCGATGGTAAATGGGTCGAAAGACCCTGCAAAAAGTGCTGTTCTACACATTATTAAAATGTTAGTGGAGCTGGAGGGATTCGAACCCTCGTCCAAACGAGGAACTAATTTGCTTTCTACATGCTTATCTTCGCTTTGATTTTCGTCTTACGGCAAGACCGAAGCTACCAACCGTAACCTTATTCTCTCAAAATTTCATCCGTCGTCAGAGAAATTATACGGACAATCTTCGATATTTCCGCACCACCTTATCGGTCAGCTTCGAAGCAAGAGCTCCGGGTGATGGCTCGTCCCCACGCCTTGCGCAGGGATGAAGCGTTAGTCTACTATACTTCGACTACGCAGCAAGCGCGTAATTAGTTTCGCCAGTTAAAATGTTATCAACCGAGATTAAAGTGCCGGCCAATGACGCACTGCATGCTTACAAACCACTTCTACCCGCTGTCAAAACCGGTCAGCCCCATGATTTTTCTATAAAAAGCGCGGCAAAGGTAAGCATAATTTTTGAAATACACAAATTTTTAAGGCAAAAATTTTCAATCTTATTTACCCCTCAAAAATTTTCAAATACTTTTCCGTTGATTGACATACGGCATTTGTTACAAGCAAGCGGAAAGTCAGAGGATTATTATCAACGTGGCTTTGTTCTAATGATGTGTAATACGCTTGATTTGCCTCGCTGTCGGCTTTCAAGCTTGTAATAGTAAAACCTTTTGAAAGTAAATACAAATTCATTAACAGGCGGCTCGTCCTGCCGTTGCCGTCTATGAAAGGGTGTATTTTTACTAATTCATCGTGTAAAAATGCTGCAATAACAATCGGGTGTATGCCGTCCGTTTCCATTGCTTTGTAGTCTATGATAAACTTTTCCATTTGCGGCTGTATCAGGTAGGGCTGTGGCGGCGTATGGCGGCTGCCGACAATCATAACAGGCACATTGCGGTATTTACCCGCCTGCTCTTTGTTTATGCCGTGCAGTATGATAGCGTGAATTTCCCTTATTGTCCGCTCTGTAATATCAATCTCATTGCTTGCAACTTCTTTGATAAATTCAACGGCTTGGGCGTGGTTAATCGTCTCTAAATGCTCTCTCATACTCTTACCGCCGATTGTAACGCCCTCGTTAACCACAAGCGCGGTTTCCTGCAAAGTGAGTGTGTTACCCTCAATTTTGTTGCTCTCAAAGGTATATTCAATTTCAAAAGCGGCTTTGATTTTTGCTAATGCCTCAACGTCAAGTGGGCGGGCTGTCTGCAAACGCGCTTTTAATTTATCGGCTTGTGCCAATGTGTTTTTGAGTTCCGTATTCATATTGTTGTTTTTAATCCGTTAAACTTCTAAATAGTCCATTTTGCAACTGCACCGCCTCTTTTTTCTTCCTGTCAATGATTTTGCCGTAGATTTGAGTTGTGGAAATACGTGAATGCCCTAATTGTTTGGATACAATTTCTATCGGTACGCCTAATGTCAGGTTCAGCGTCGCCGCCGTGTGTCGGCTGCAATGAAATGTAACGGTTTTCTTAATCCCTGCCGCTACATACCATTTTTTTAACTGCTTGTTGGTAGTGTCGTTTTTTGGCAGGCAGAAAATACGGTTATCGTCTTTCATGTCGGCGGTACGCTCCGGCAGGAATTGTTTCGCTTCATCGCTGATGTATAACGTTTCCTGTTTCCCTGTTTTGACTTGCCGGTAATCAAATTTGGTCATATCCTCATCTTCGTACAGGTCGCCCCATTTCAAGCAGCGTACATTACCAAACCTCAACCCTACAAGGCAGCAAAATAAAAACGCCCTCTTAATATCGTCGTATTTGCATGGCGTTTGATACAGGCTTTTGAGTTCCGCCTCTGTCAGATAGATTCTTTTGCTTTGCTCTGTCTTCGGCTTTTTGCTGTCATCTATAAAGTCAATAATGTTTGTTGCAATAATTTTATCTTTGACCGCGTTTTTCAGTACACGCTTAAACTTGGAAAAAAGTTTGTGCTGTCCGTTCTTTTCAAGTTCCCTATCTTTGTAATTGCTGTTTTTGGCGTGTTTCAGATAGTCAATAAAGCCGTTAATATATTCTTTATCAATATCGTTCAGAGTTATTTTGTTTCCGTTGTATTTTTCCAGATGATTTGCGAGGGAACAAAAATTGTGAAAGTCGCCACGTCGGTTGCCTGTGTCTGTCAACGCTTTTTCAGCCGTCGCACGTACATATTCAATAAGGTTGACACGCTCATACTTTTTGATATTGAGGCTAAAATGTTCTGCCGTCTGTTCTGCAAGTTCGACGGCTTTCTTATCTCGTATCGCTGTTGCAAGCCTCATTATTTCTTTGTTATGCAATTTGTCGGCAGGCGTTTTTTCAGGGATTAAATGATACTCTTTCCCTAAAAACTCATACTGCCAACTTGCGTCCTTTGAATATGCCAAATACAACGACTGTTTGCCATTTGACAGGGTTCGCGTTCTTAATTTG
>JAITHS010000086.1 GCA_031279875.1 Tannerella sp. | reverse complement strand
TGTCGGAAGCGTACCACCTGTTACCGTCGGGAAAAATCGTCAACCCCGCACCGTTACGCATGCTCATCAGCAGACCGAGTTTCTCGTCGGCCTCGCGCATACCTTTGTGTTCAACAGACAATCCTGCATACATCAACTTGTAAACGCCTCCGGTAAAAAAATCGCTGAAACGATACTTTTCTTCTCCGCCCATATATTTGCGTATCGCTTTATCGTTGATTTTCAGCATCTTCTCTTCCTGCCAGTCGTCGTTAAACAACAACCACCCTGCCAATACCTGTACTGCGTTAAAATCTTTGTAAGACGATTTGCCTGTGATTTTCTTCGTAAAATCTCTCGCGTAAGTGTCAACAGGCATGATACGACCGTTGTGAAGCATTGATAGAGAGCCGAAAGCATGGGATTGTGCAACGGTTAAGGTGCGTGGAATTGTGCGGGCGTTGGCGGTTAGGGCGCTGGCGATTAAAGCGTTGGCAGTTAGGGTGTTAAAAATCAATACTGTAACTCCCAACGACTTAATCAGCCTTCTAAATCCGCTTTTTTTGCCGACGAGCAACCACAACATCGACAGCGCCAGCACAATATAACCGGCGTAGGTTACGGCAATGCCGACAGGGTCATGGCTTACGGCAAGAACAGTGCCGTCGGAATCGCTGTCAAACGACGCCTGATAGAAACGGTATCCCCTGTATTTCAGTATGTTATTCATCGACACAACGGCATCAAACGATTTCAATCCGTCTATTACCGTAACATAACTCACATAATCGGCTGCCGTAGTAGTACCGCGATAGTATTCTGTCTCGAAACGGTTGAGTTTCAGTTCAAAAGGAAGCCTCATCGACGCCTGCGCCTTACCGTCTGTACGGAGATGTATCTGCCCCTGTTCGCCGGTGAAATGCGTTATGCCGGCGCCGACAAGAATAAGCAACAGCGAACAATGAAACGCCATAACCGGCTTTTTCATCTTCATTATCAACGTCATAGCAGAAACAGCCATCAACGCCCACAACGTAATCATCCACCATGAGCCGTAAAAATGGCTCTGAACAAACGGCGTCCCGAAACGCGCCTCAATAAAAGTTGTCGTTGCAAGTAACACCGTAATTATAAACAGAATAACAAAAGATAATTTCCGCATTTTGAAAGTTTTATCTGAAAAATCGAAAGCAAAAGTACAACTTTTTTTTGATATTTCTATATCATGTTCCCCTTACAAAAAAACGGTTCCGAAACTTTATGTTCTCTTCGGTTTTTGTTAAAATTTTTACATATGATATCCCTTGATTTTTATTTATTCCGGTTGAAATCGTATAGAGATCATTCTCGTCTATAAAATACGTATCATAATCCGTTGTAACAATTTCTCTTTCAATGATAAATATCACGGGCAAACTATCTGTGATGTTCGTATATTTTTTCCTGATGTCGGAGAGGGAAATCTCCTTAATTGCAAATTCGTCATCTGCGGTCTTATGATGTATTTTGTCTTTAGTCAACTCTGCTTTTGTTGAAATATTCACATAAGATATTCCCTCATTTTTTATTTCTCCGGCTGTAACAAAAGAAAGGACATCCTCATCCATAAGATAGGTATCATAATTCTTTGTTATAACATTGCCGTTAAGAATAAATGCCAGAGGCAGACTGTCTTTGAGGTTCGTATATTTTTCCCTGATATCGGAGAGGGAAATTGCCTTAATTACCACTTCTTCATTTGCGACGGTAAAATATATTTTGCCATGATATAACTCTCCGTTTACTATCGTATCTTCTTCGCAAACCTTCATATCCGTTAAAGAATCTGTGGCCAAAGAGCTACCGGAGGCAAAAATGGAAGCCTGATAAAATTTGCCGTTTATATAAAATGCAGGAGAAGGTCTATTTGCTATTTTTTCATCATCTACTATCGCAAGAGAACTATCAATAGCTTCTTCCTTATACGATATTACTCCCTGCTTTTGGGAGTTGTGTCCGTTTTACCAATTTTTAGATTTTGGAATAATTACGGCTGCAAAGATATAAAAAAAGAAACAAACAGCCAAATATCTGTGTGAAATTAAAAAATTATGCGTATCTTTGCAGTCGCTTAATAGCATAAAAACAAATGGACAGAATTGTCGGACATATAGAAAAGCTACTGTTCAGGCACGATTGCGTGATAGTACCGGAGTTTGGAGGATTGGTTCTTCAAACGGTTTCGGCTGTTTATACGGGCGATGAACACCGTTTTATTCCCGCACGGAAAGAAATTGTTTATAATCCGACACTTACGCATAACGACGGTCTGCTGGCACAATCTTATATGCAGACTTACATAGTTGATTTCGACAAGGCACAACAGATGATTTCGAGCGATGTTGCCCTAATGAAACAGTTATTGGATAAAGACGGCTCTCTACGCTTTGGGTTGATAGGTTCGTTCGTTAAAAATTACGACAGAGTGATATATCAGCCTGATAAAAAGAGCGATACTGTTTTTAGCATTGCTTCTTACGGTTTGCCGACGTTTCATTATTTGCCTCTCACAGCGCGAAATGTCGAACCGACTGTGATGGCGCCGGTTTATCTGCCAACAACCAACGATGCGGAACCGGAAATGCAAAAATCGCCAAACGTGGCGTTCAGTATCCCCATCACTCGCACCTTTCTTCGGATAGCAGGGATGGTTGCAGCAGCTATAGTGCTGTTTTTTGCTATTACTAAACCTGTTAAAGATGTGAACGCATCGCTCTACTCGGCAAGTTTTGTGCCGCTAAATGAGGGGACGAGGGAGCAAGGAGAACAATTACGAATTACGAAACAGCGTTCGGCGTTAGCCAATTACGAAACAGCGTTCGGCGTTAGCCAATTACGAAATGAGGAGACAAGGGGACAAGGAGAAGAAGCGGAAAGCAGAAAGCAGAAAGCAGAAGAAGCAGAAAGCAGAAAGCAGAAAGCAGAAGAAGCGGAAAGCAGAAAGCAGAAAGCAGAAAAAGCAGAAAGCGATTTGAAAACAGAGAAACAAGCAAACAACGAAGCAACATATATTTCCAAACCGTATTTTGTTATTATAGGAAGCGGTTTTAATCACAAAACAGCAAATAATTTTATTGAACAATTAGACAAAACGATTGCCGCTTCGGCAGGCATTCTTGAAAGAGACGGCAAAGTGCGAGTATATGCGCAGCACTTCGCTAACAAAGCGCAGGCGCAGGCATTCATTGTTTCATTACAAAAAAATTCCAAACACAAACAAGCTTGGTTATATACATACAAATGAACGAATATATTTTTAATCATAATAATAATGTTTATGGCAGAAACAAAAGAAAAACTATTCTCGGAATTTCCGCCCGTGTCGGTTCAACAGTGGACAGACAAGGTCGTTGCTGACCTCAAAGGGGCGCCTTTCGATAAAAAAATGATTTGGAAAACAGGCGAAGGATTCGACGTAAATCCTTTTTACACAGCCGAAGATACCGACCAAATCCCATCCGCAACGGCGCTTCCGGGAGAGTTCCCGTATATGCGCGGTACTTCTACGAAGAACGAATGGCTTGTTCGTCAGGACTTTAAAGTGTCAGATGCGGATAGAACCAATGCCGAAGCGCTTGATGTGCTTAACGGTAAAGGCGTCGCGTCGCTGGGCTTTTGCCTTGATGATGAAGTAGTTAACACCAAAGGTATCGCTACCTTGCTCAACGGAATCAGTGCCGAAGAGATTGAACTTAACTTTTGCGTTTGTAACCGACGGGCTGTTGAACTAATCGGCTTATTGTCAGAGTATTATAAGGCAAAAGGCTTTGACTTGAACAAATGCAAAGGCTCCGTGCGTTATGACGCTTTTAAGAAGCCGCTGATGAAAGGCGTCCCGCTGAAAGACAGTTGGGTGGCTGATGCTGTTGCGGTTGTGAAAGCAGGCGAAACGCTGTCAGGATATCGCGTGCTGTCGGTTGACGCATGTTGGTTGAGCGACGCGGGAGCTTTAATAACACAAGAACTCGGATATGCCCTGTCGTGGGGTAACGAGTTGATAGCCAAACTGTCGGAAGCCGGTTTAAGCGTTGAAGATGTTGCTAAGAACATCAAATTTAACTTCGGCGTGAGTTCCAACTATTTCATGGAGATAGCGAAATTTCGCGCTGCACGCTGGTTGTGGGCGAAAATAGTGAAAGCCTACTCGCCGTCGTGTGATGATGTCTGCAAAATGCACGCACACGCTCGTACAACGTCTTGGAACTTAACGATTTATGACGCTTACGTGAATTTGCTTCGCACTCAAACGGAAACTATGTCGGCGGCTCTGGCGGGAGTTGATTCTATCGCCGTGCTACCTTACGACTATGCTTTCAAACAGCCGGACGAATTTTCGGAGCGCATTGCTCGCAATCAGCAACTGATTTTGAAAGAAGAATGTCATTTCGACAAAGTTACAGACCCGGCTGCCGGCTCGTACTACATCGAAGCGCTTACGCAAAGCATCGCGGAAGCAGCATGGCAACTGTTTCTTACAGTCGAAGATAATGGCGGCTTCGCAACGGCGGCATCGTCGGGAGAAGTACAAACAGCAGTCAATCAGTCAAATAAATCGCGTCGCACACAGATTGCTACACGTCGTATCGTGCTGCTCGGCTCTAATCAGTATCCTAACTTTACGGAGAAAGTTGCTGGCGGGATTTCATCCGACAAAGACACGGATTGCTGTTCGTGTCCGGCAGAAAAGGCTATCCCGACGTTAGACATGTCACGCGGAGCAGCAGAGTTTGAGGCGTTAAGGCTCGAAACCGAAAAAAGCGGCAAGACACCGAAAGCGTTTATGCTGACTATCGGCAACCTCGCAATGAGACTTGCACGGTCGCAGTTTTCTTGCAACTTCTTTGCATGTGCAGGCTATGAAGTAATTGATAATCTTGGCTTTGAAACCGTCGCAGCAGGCGTTGAAGCGGCTCGCGCAAAAGGAGCTGATTTGATAGTGCTTTGTTCGAGCGACGATGAATATGCGACTTTTGCGCCGGAGGCTTATGAGTTGGTTAAAGACAAGGAAATCTTCGTAGTAGCGGGCGCTCCTGCCTGTACCGACGACCTCAAAGCACAAGGCATAACCAACTTTATCAATGTCAAAAGTAATGTGCTGGAAACATTAAAGAGTTTTAATGAATTATTAATCAAATAATAACGAAATGGAAACTTTAAGCGAATGTTTAATTCTTGTTGACAACACCAATATCTTTATAGAAGGAATGAAGTTTGCGGCTCGACAAAAAGGATTGCAGGCAACGATTCCCGGAGGTTCTACGCCTCCGCCTAACGACTCAGTATGGGAAGCCGCAAGAAAGCATAATTTTGAAGTTAAAACTTACGAGGAAGGCTGGGAAATGGAATTGTGGGGCTTTCGCGACAGTATATCATTAGACCTGTCCATGATGGCTCACAGAACACATTTTCTCGACAGCGTTTTTGACAAAATAGGAAAATTTCAATCAAATTAATCAATGAAACCAAATT
Source organism: Tannerella sp. (assembly GCA_031279875.1). GTDB lineage: Bacteria > Bacteroidota > Bacteroidia > Bacteroidales > Tannerellaceae > Tannerella. The sequence goes on along the minus strand of JAITHS010000086.1, from coordinate 2,475 downwards.
TTAGAAATATAGACATCAAAGCCGGATTCGAAGCCGTAAACACGGTCGAATGGGCAAAACAAAACGGCATCGAAGCCGATTGGAAAACTCCCGAACATATCGGAGTAAAATCAGTTTACACCAAAGACGACCTCGAAGGGATGGAACACCTGCACTATGCCGCCGGTATCCCACCCTATCTACGCGGTCCGTACAGCGGAATGTACGCCATGCGACCATGGACTGTCCGCCAATACGCAGGCTTTTCGACGGCCGAAGAATCCAATGCTTTCTATCGTCGCAACCTCGCGGCGGGTCAGAAAGGTCTGTCGGTAGCGTTCGACCTGCCGACACATCGCGGATATAATGCTGATAATCAGCGTGTTGTAGGCGACGTCGGCAAAGCGGGAGTGTCGATATGTTCGCTCGAAGACATGAAAGTACTCTTCGACGGCATCCCGTTAAGTCAGATGTCGGTCTCAATGACCATGAACGGCGCCGTGCTTCCCATCCTCGCATTCTATATCAATGCCGGATTAGAACAGGGCGCCAAACTCGAAGAGATGCAAGGCACTATCCAAAACGACATCCTCAAAGAGTTCATGGTACGTAACACCTACATCTATCCGCCCGAATTTTCGATGCGCATCATAGCCGACATTTTTGAATATACTTCGCAGAAAATGCCGAAATTCAATTCAATCTCAATATCAGGCTATCACATGCAGGAAGCCGGCGCCACAGCCGACATCGAAATGGCATACACCCTTGCCGACGGCATGGAATACCTTCGTGCAGGCATTAAAGCAGGCATTGACGTTGACGCATTCGCACCACGCCTGTCGTTTTTTTGGGGTATCGGCATGAACCATTTTATGGAAATAGCAAAACTGCGCGCCGCACGAATGTTATGGGCAAAGATAGTCAAAAGTTTCGGAGCAAAAAATCCTAAATCGCTGGCTTTGAGAACACATTGTCAGACTTCGGGATGGTCATTGACGGAGCAAGACCCGTTCAACAACGTCGGTCGCACCTGCGTCGAAGCCATGGCAGCCGCTTTGGGACATACTCAATCGCTTCATACCAACGCCCTCGACGAAGCCATCGCACTGCCGACAGACTTCTCCGCCCGTATAGCCCGTAACACACAGATTTATATTCAGGAAGAAACAGCGATATGCAAAGAAATAGACCCTTGGGCAGGCTCATACTACGTTGAAACCCTTACTAATGAGTTAGTTCACAAAGGATGGGAATTGATTCTGGAAATCGAAAGCATGGGCGGCATGGCCAAAGCAATTGAGACGGGACTGCCAAAAATGCGTATCGAAGAAGCCGCCGCACGCGCTCAAGCACATATAGATTCTGGCTTGCAAACAATCGTCGGCGTCAACAAATATCGCCTTGAAAAAGAAGCTCCTATCGATATTTTGGAGATCGACAACACCGCCGTCCGCGAACAACAGGTAGCCCGACTGCAACAACTTCGCGCCTCACGCAACGAAGCCGCCGTACAACAATCACTTGCCGACATTACAGAATCGGTTCGTACCGGTAAAGGCAATCTACTCGAACTCGCCGTCAAAGCCGCAGGATTGCGCGCTTCTCTGGGCGAAATATCCGATGCCTGCGAAACCGTTGCAGGACGTTATAAAGCAATAATCAGAACAATATCAGGCGTGTACTCATCAGAAACAAAAAACGACAGCGACTTCCGCAAAGCCTGCACTATGGCAGAAGCATTCGCTAAACGCGAGGGTCGTCAGCCCCGCATCATGATAGCAAAAATGGGTCAGGACGGACACGACCGCGGCGCCAAAGTAGTAGCCACCGGCTATGCCGACTGCGGCTTCGACGTTGACATGGGACCTCTCTTCCAAACCCCCGAAGAAGCCGCCCGCCAAGCAGTTGAAAACGACGTTCACGTACTCGGAGTATCCTCCCTCGCAGCAGGTCATAAAACGCTCGTACCCAAAGTGATAGAAGAATTGAAAGCGCTCGGTCGCCCCGACATCATGGTAGTAGCCGGCGGCGTTATCCCCGCACAAGACTACGACTTCCTCTATCGCGCCGGAGTAACCGCTATCTACGGACCGGGTACTTCAATAGCGAAAGCGGCTTGTCAGATATTGGAAATACTCTCGTGCGAACAGTAATTCAAAGAGTTAAATACGCATCGGTAACAATAAACGGCGCTGTCGAATCGCAAATCGGCGAAGGGCTGTTAATACTTGTCGGCGTTGAAGATGCGGATACACAGGAAGATATCGAATGGATAGCCAAAAAGATCGTCAACCTGCGCATCTTCAACGACGAAACCGGTGTTATGAATCGCTCCGTACTTGAAACAGGTGGCGAGATACTGACAGTCAGCCAGTTTACGCTTCACGCCATGACAAAGAAAGGTAACCGCCCTTCGTACATCCGCGCTTCCAAACCGGAAACAGCAATACCGCTCTACGAACAGTTTTGCGACGAACTCGGTTTGCAGTTAGG
>JAITHS010000043.1 GCA_031279875.1 Tannerella sp. | reverse complement strand
GACTATTGTTGATATGACTCTTCTCACCGGAGACTAAAGTCGCCGGTTAATAAAGTGTCGTCCCATGCGGGACGAGGCGCAATGCAATGACGTGGTACCTGTTTTCCGGATTGCTTCGTTCCTCGCAATGACGTGGTACCTGCCCGACAACCGCTTGCAGGGTTTAAAACCACTGCAAGGGTTGCTGCTGCAAGGGTTGCCGTGGCAAGGGTTTAATAATACAATCCGAGGAAGAGTTCCGACAGTTGCATTGAGTTACTTGAATCTGTCCAGCCGTCGTAAGTCATCTTGACATAGCGGTAGTTGCTTTCGGGGAGGACTACGTTGCCGCTGATACGACCGATGTGGTTGAGGTTGGAGTTGTTTGACGGGTCGGTGCAGCCCGGAGGCACGATGCTACCTCTGATGAGCGTCCAGGTAGCGTTGAGCGGGTCGGGGCCGTTGCTTCCGTAGAACGATACCATTTGCGGTTTGAGGTTTTGGTTACCTTGTCCGGGGCGATAGACGAGTCTGAAATAGTTAAACTCCTTTTGTTCGCCGAGGTCGAGGATGAAATAAATTTGTTCTCCTGCCGGAATTGGGCCTACGCCACCTACGGTATGAGTAGTTGTGGCGCCCGGACCGGGGCCTTTGCATATCGACAAAAAGGTATCGTAGTTGCCGTCATACAGCACCGAAGGCACATTATTAGCGTCTGCGCTACCGTTACCGCCGCCGGGTATCCAGTGCGATATCATCGGCGATTTCACTTTGTTGACGATAAGCGCTGCCGTGTTGAAGCTCGCATTATTTTCGCCTATCAGTATTTCGCTGCCGTCGGATGCTCGCGTTTCTGGGGCAATATACCATAGCGAGCGGTCTAAATCGACATAGCGCACGGTGCTGAACTCAAACGGAGTGGTAGAGATTTTCACATCATCAAACTTGTAGAGTGTTACAATATTTACTGCCAGGCCGTTATAGTTTTGCAGCGTGATTTCATTGCCTTCAACCGTTTGACTGTGAGCCTGTTCCGTCACTTTATCCGTCCAGCGAAACTCATAGCCGAACCAGTTGCCGTCGTTTGGTACGGGCAGTGTAAAGGCGTTGCTCGGTTTATCGAAACCGGCATCAACAGAAGCGCTTGAAACATTTTCGACAAAATACATCCACGGCGAATTAAATACATCAACGCCGCCCTGTTCGGGGATATACTGAGTCCGAAAGCGGAACGAGAGCGCTTTGAAGTTTTCGAGAAAGCCCTCTACCGAACCCGAATCAACGTAAGCAGTATAAGTTTGATTGTCCTGTTTCCACTCAAACTGTGTACCGATAGCGGTTTTGTCGGTATTGGTACGGTAAGTCAATTTTCGATTATCGCCGTCCTGCGTGTTAGTGAGGAAGTTACGGTTAGCGAGATACGATTCCCATATAGCACCGTAAACCGTTACGGTAACGGAAACGGGAATAGAAAAATGTCCGTAATCGTCGAGAATACTTATTTCAAAGATATAAGAACCTTCGTCTAATCCCGAAACATAGAAATTAGTTTCTTTTGATGGGTCAACGGCTTGGGTATAATGCCCTGTTTTGTTAGCCCAGTAAATATTGACTTTCGAGCCTCGCGGGTCATTTTGTTTAGGCCAGATAAAATGAACGCGGTTACGTTCACCTATGGCTTGAATATCGGCGTCGTTGAGTTTGGCGATATAAGTAATAGGTCCTTCGTTAGCAAACTCGCTGTATTTATCGTCCATCGGATGACAGGCAAACAGCATTAATGCCGTAAATAAAAATGATATTTTTTTCATAATCAATTCTTTTTTTAGATTAATAATTATTTATCGGAGCCGAAAAAGCTTATTTCCTGTATCATCACAGCTCCTGCTACGGTATTGTTAGAGAAGCATTTGATAGTTTGCATACGGATATAGCGTATTTTCTGGTCTGTGGCGTTAAGTATCATCTCGTGTCCGTTTTCTAATATAAGATTATCTTCTGCGGTACGGTCTCCGGTTCCGGGGTACGGTTCCATAGAGCCGTCGGCGCGGGTCAGGTAGAAGATACCGAGGTCGAGCCATGCTTCTTTGTCGTAGATATCGTCGATGAGGTTTTCGGGGTCGGTGCCGTTATAAGTGGCGCCGTAGAGACGCAGTATTTGCGGATGTCCGCCACGGAACTGGTTGGCAGGGTCGGTACGTGGCCATAGTAAGAAACGGCTTAGGTTATACTGCGCTCCGAGATCTAACGTTAAGTGAGCGGGGAACGGCGCTAACGGCTTTGTGTGATAGCAGTTGGAGCTACTATTGGTTTTTTCGTTGTCGAAGATGCGGGTAACGGCAGTGGCAGAGCCGCTCCATGAGTGCTGTTTGTGTCCCCAGAAGTTCGACGGCAGGTGATAGCCTGTCTGGTCGGGAACGTAAGAGCCGTCGCCGTCGAGGTTACAGAGCGCTACTTCGCGGAAGATGTTTTTGGGCAGTTCTTTCTCGAACCAAGGCTCTACCGTTGCTTCTTTGGCGGGCGACCAGTGTCCCCACCTGTCGCGCACTTGTACGCGAAACGTTTGGGAAATATCGGCTTCATGACCGCGATTGTAATACTCAATGTCGGAAGCCAGAGTATAGTCTGTTCCGACTTCGATATAATCGCCTACCGAATCTAATTTAAACGTGCGGAAAGTCAGTTTGGCGCCCGTTTCGTTTTCCGATAATACTCTTATACCCAAGAAATTAGGCAGGATGCTCATCTTGTCGTAAGCCACCAGATAAGGCGGACGTGTGGGATTAACGGTTACCGTAACTGGCTTTGAGATAGCTTCGCCGGCGCTAACGGAATAGAGTTCAACCTTATATTCGCCTTCTGCGCCGTATCCGTCAACGAGGATAGAATCGGTATAAAACGATGCCGTTTGGTTGTATTCGATACCGTCGTCGGTAGTCCAAACAGCCTTTACGTATTTGAGGTTCTGGTCGTTAGGGCGGTCGTAGTAGATGATTGACGCGCCGCTGATATTTTTGACGCTTGTTACCGTTACCGGAGCCGGTGCGATAGTGCTTCCTATCGGGTCTGTGATGCTTTCGGGGCCGCATGAAGAGAGAACCACTACGGCAATGCAACATAACAGAGTATAGTTTTTAAATATTTTTATTATATCATTCATAATTATTAAAATTTATTAAAAAGTCATAGATTAGAGTATTACCATCCGTAATTTTGAACTGTGTTCTTGTTACGCAGTATTTCGCCGTCATGGATAGGCCAGAGATAGTCTTTGGGAGTAAACTTACGTGTATAAACCCATTTTTCCTGATAATATTCGAGCGCGCTGGAGGCAGTAGCATTCCAGCCTGTTATCGGCTTGTTATATTCCTGCATGGCGAGTTTCCATCGGCGTATATCCCAGAAACGGTGTCCTTCGAATACAAACTCGTTGAGTGTTTCTTGCCTGATAATGTCTCTCAATCCTGCTTGCCGCTGATATTTGGGGTCGTCGGTAAAATTATCCCATGCTGTTTTGACGTCTGGGATACCGGCTCTTTCGCGTACTATGTTGATATAATTGATAGCCTCGTCGCGTGCTGCCTGCGAATTGGTTGCTTCATTAAGAGCTTCGGCATACATCAGATAGAGGTCGGGCAGGCGGAATATCGGGAACGGGTAAAGAGTACGTGTAACGGTGCTGGTAGAAGAAAACGCCGTAAGCCAGTGGATTTGTTTTTTAGGCCACAACGACGTCATGTTCCACGAGTGTTCGATAGTGTTTTGGGAGTATTCGCCGGCGCGTGCGTGAGGTGCCTGACCTGTCTCGGTAGTAGTACCGTGTCCGAACCATACACCTCTGTCGAAGCCGATGCTGGCGTAGAGGCGCGGCTCGCGGTCGAAAAACATTCCCGCCGTTTCTTCGCCTACCTGCAAGTAATATTGCTGGTCGATGCCGATAGTGCGTGGGGTAAAGCGGGCGTTATAGTTCCACGTTTTGTCTTCGATACATGGTACGCCGTTTTTGGTAAAGAAGCCTGTAACGATTTTGAGCGGTACGGCGTAGTTGTTACGACCGGAAGTTTGTCCGCTGGCTTTTGAAGCGTCGAAATCGCGCGGATGAGCCTGATCTTGATAGGTTGACGGCCAGTTACGCGAATCAGCCCACAGTATTTCGTCGTTCCACCGTTCTACAAACGAGCCGCGAATGCTCAATTTCAACCTTGTGCGGTCGGATATGTTACCAAACTGCGTTCCGGTGTATTTATACAGTTTGTCTTTACCGATGTCGGGGCTGTGGAAAAAATCGATAGCGTCTTTACATGCCTGTTCTGCTTTTTTCCACAGAGCAAGTTTGTCGGCTTCCGACCTGTCGGGATTGAAAATCTCTATTCCGCGATTGTCGGTCAAACCTTTATAATCGGTATTGCCGTTATAGAGCGGACTTGCGAGGGTAACGAGCATTTTGGCTTTCATCATCAGCGTAACGCCTTTGGTAATACGTCCGAGTTGATTTGCCTGATCTTCAACCATAACCATAAGATTATTTGTTGCTAATACTGCGTCGAACGATGTGATGAGATATTCGATACATTCATCCATCGTATTACGGTAAACGAGTGTTTTTTCCGTCTCGTCATTAATCGCTATATTGACGTCTTTGATAGGAACAGGACCGTACATTCTTACAAGAAAGAAATGATACCATGTTTTGAGTACTTTGACTTCGGCTACCCAGCGACTTTTTTCCAGTGCTGTTATATCCGGCACGCGGTCGATATTTTCAAGGAAAATATTACAGTCTCGGATACCTCTATAAAGGTTTCTGCCGCTTTGAGCTCCACGCCAGTAGTCCATATAAGGGTCGTTGGAGCGTTGCATTCCCATAGCGAGATTTTTGGCTACGCCGCCCGAATATTGCGTTGAAAGCCATATCTCATCGCCGCCGAGCAGTGTTGGGTCTGCATCATATCCGCCGATAGAAGGCAGATAGGAATAGCACATAAAGAAGAATTTTTCGGCCTGCGACCGCATCGAGAACGCATTGTCTTCAATTGTTGCAATCATATCGGGTACAATGTCTAAATAATCGCAGCCGTTGAATGACATGGCTATAAAGCCGGCGAGGATAGATTTTCGTATTGAATTTAATATTTTATTTTTCATAATGTCTTAATTATTAAAATGTTAGTTCAAGTCCTAAATTATATGTTCTTTGAATGGGATATCCCAGACCGTTGCCTGCCATTTCAACATCCCAAAGGGTGAACTTGCTGATAGTAAAGAGGTTGTTCATTGTCATATAAACTCGGAGATTTTTCATTTTCATTTGTTTAACGATTTTATCCGGTATGTCGTATCCTAATTCAATCTGTTTGAGGCGGATAAAAGCGCCGTCGCGCATAAACCACGTATTACGTTGCTCGTTATGGCTTACCAGACTATACGCCGTAGCAAGACGTGGCCATGTGGCATAGGGATTGCGGTTTGATTCGCTCCAATAACTGTCGGCAATAAATTTGGCAAGAGCGTTGTGTCCTATCCTGCTGCTGCCGGTAGTATTGAAAAACGGTGATACGGTATAATAGTTTATCCAGAACGAGCGGTTGTGAACGCCGTTGAAGAAGAAACTTAACCGAGCGCCCTTGTATCCGAACGAAGAGCCGAAGCCATACTGTATTTCGGGTGTCGTAGGATAGCCTAACGGCACCATGTCGCGGTCGCTGATAATACCGTCGCCGTTGACGTCGCGATATTTGAGGTCGCCTGCCATGACAAGGTTGCTGCCGAATTGTTTGGGTGAGTTTGCTACTTCGGCGTCGTCAACAAACAGTCCCTCAGCGATATAGCCGTACATTTGCGTTGTAGAGTTGCCTACGCGCAGTTTCCACCACTCAACGTCATAGTCGTAATCTTCATATTTGGTATATTTATTTACGGCGTAAGTGAAATTGAAGCGGTTTTGTATCCAGAAATCTTTTTTCGCATAGTTATGGGTGAGTTGTATTTCGGTTCCATGTCCTTCGGCGGCTCCGAGATTTGCTTGCGGATTAGCCCACAAACCCATAGAATACGGTATTGTAGTACGGTTTTGGAGAATGTTGGTACGTCTCTCCTTAAAATATTCCCATACTATGGCAAGGTCTTTCCACAATGTTAATTCCATTGCTACGTTACTTTTATATGACACTTCCCATGAGATGTCGGGGTTGGCGTAACGGCTGATAGTCATACCCGGACGGCTGTAAGCGTTTTGCTCGTAACCGAACGAATAACCGCTGCCGCTGGAAAGGTTAACGTCCGACAGATAGAGGAAGCGGTCGCTGCTTATGTTGTCGTTACCGACAAGACCGTAAGAGGCGCGTAATTTGAGTTCTGTTATAGTAGATGTAAGCGGCTCGAAAAATTTTTCTTTCGATATCATATATCCTGCGCTTACCGACGGGAAGAAACCCCAGCGATGTTGTTCCGAAAAACGTTCGGAACCGTTATATCCGAAGTTGCCTTCAAGAAAATAACGACTCCGATATGCGTATGACGCACGTCCGGCAAGTCCGACGTTTCGATACGGCAAAGAGCCGAGTACTGTAAAAGCGTCGTTACTGTTTGCAGGTATCGTGTTGTTACGCATGGTAAATACTAACTGCCCGCCAACGTCATGGTCGCCTAATTTTTTGTTATAGTTGAGAGACGATTCGAAATACATCGTGTTTCTTACGGTCGGTGTCTCTATTAACGTACTTAAACTTTCGCCGTTGGCGTCGGGATTGATGATGCCTACATGATACTCGCCGGTGATATAGTTATGGTCTAACAGTTTGTAGTAATACGGCGAATATTGCCTTGTGGTACCGTTGGTGGCGTACCGTTTGGTGTTATAAAGCGCCCTGAGACGCAATCCTTCGGTGATGAAATCAAGTTTTTGAATTATTTCCATCTGGGCGCCCATCGTTGATTTGTTCGACTCGCGGTAGCCTCTGACTAATTCGGCATAAGGATTGATATAATCACCGTCGCCGGCGTTACCGAACATTGTGTGAGAAACAAACTTGTGGTCTTCGTCGATCGGATAATAAGCCGGAAACAGTACCGGATTAGCTTTCATAATAAACTCATACTGACGCGAGCCACTGCCGATAGGACCGGTATAGTCTTCAAAAGTGCCGTCAAGGCTTACTTTCATTTCGGTGGATTTCGTCAGATTGACGTTAACATTCGAGCGTAAGGTGTAGATGTTGAGGTCGATGTTGTTGTTGAAATTGTTTCTGTTGTCAACTTCCAGAATACCGTTATCTTTTGAATATGAGGCTGATACATAATAACGTGCCACATCGCCGCCACCGCTTATGTTAACGTTTATGCGCTGGTTCATGGTATATGGTTTCAGCAGTTCGTCATGCCAGTTGGTAGTGGGATAAAGCAGCGGGTATAAACCGCGCTCTGTATTTTCTATCTTTTCATCGGAATAGAGCAGCGGGTCGCCTATTGCGCGGGTGATGATAGCCTCGTTGTGCATCTTCATAAAGGTAATGGGGTCGGCCAGTTCGATTTCTCGCGTCGGTGCGGAGATGTTGTTCTCCATACGAACGTACAGTTTTGCTTTGCCGACCTGTCCTTCTTTTGTTTTGATAAGGATTACTCCGTTAGCGCCTCTCGCTCCGTAAAGGGCTGTCGCTGCGGCGTCTTTCATGATCGAGAAACTCTCGATGTCGTCGGGCTGAATACGTGCCAGCTCTGTTTTTTCGATCTCGATATTGTCCACAAGTATCAGTGGGTCAACATTATAGCCGAAAGTCGTAACGCCGCGAATAAAGAAGTCGGCATTGTCGGCTCCCGGCTCGCCCGATGACTGATACGAAATCATACCTGCTATCTGACCTGCAAAAGTGGTAGTAAGATTGCTGGTAGGCATTTTGAGGTTTTTCGGCGAGATAGTAGTGATAGCCGCCGATACGCTTTCTTTTTTCTGCGTGCCGAAAGCTACAACCGTTACTTCGCCGAGTTCTTCCGAATCTTCTACCATCTTGATCGAAAAGACTTCTCTGCTGCCTATCTTCATCGTGATAGGCTTGTAGCCGATGTAACTGAATACAAGCGAACATGTGTCGCTCGGAACGGTGAGGGAAAATTCGCCGTTCTCATTAGAAGTAGTGCCGATAGAGGCATTTGAGGATACCGTTACGTTGACGCCCGGCATAGGGTCGCCTAACTCGTCGCTAATGGTTCCTTTCACTGTTTTCCGCGCTTGCTGCGGAGCGCCGGCATTAGGCCGGTCGGTCGTCGGATAGACGTCGTCGCGTGCAAAACCGTCAAACGCGATAAGCATATAACACATTGATAACAAAGTGATTACACACAAGCGTTTTCGCGATTTCAAAAGCTTTTTGTTTAAAAAGGTTCTTTCCATTGAATTACATTAAAAATTAGAATAAAATTATACAAAAAAACGGAAGCATCCGGTCGTTTTCATGACCGAACACTTCCGTATATGGTTATGCGGAATTGTTAAAAATCGTAAAATTAGCGCCCCGCCGATTGTGATATTTTGTTTTATG
>JAITHS010000397.1 GCA_031279875.1 Tannerella sp. | reverse complement strand
TAATGAGAGCCGTCTCTGGACGTACAGGGCATTCGTCATTGCGAGCAGGAATGATACAATCAAACGATAGGGATGACGGTACCCTAAACCCTTGCAGTGGTTTTAAACCCTGCAAGCGGGTTGGAGCTTACGTCCGTCATTATAAGCGTCGGCGCAATCAAGTGTCGTCCCATGCGGGACTATTGTTTATATGACTCTTCTCACCGGAGACTAAAGTCACCGGGTAATAAAGTGTCGTCCCTGCGGGACTGCGAATGTAGTGGTTAGTGGTTAGTAACCCCACTAACCGTTAACCACTAAATCACTAACCACTAAATCACTAACCACTAACCACTAACCACTACTTATCGGTGTCATCTTGCGGTTTAAGCGACGACGGTATGCCGGGTATCGTCTTCATAATGTCGGTTACGGGGGCGACGGCTGAAATAAGGCTTGTAAGCAGGTTGGTCAAGGTACCGCCTTTGGTGGTGTCCATTACGTTGACTTTGCCGAGGTTGATATGCTCGAAGGCTTTGACTTGTTCGGCGGCGATTTCTTTCCACTGCTCAACCATTTTCCACTGTATGGCGACTTGCGGGTTGTTTTCGGCTACTTTGACCATTGCCTCGAAGCCTTCCGCCTGTGCCATGAGGGATGCTTTCTCGGCGGCGGCACGTGCAAGTCCTTGCTGTTCAATAACTTTTGCTTGTGCAAGACCTTCTGCTGCGATTGCTTCTCCTTTACCGCGACCTTCTGCTGCGCATGCGTCGGCGCGTCCTTGAGCTTCTATGCGCGCTTGGTTAGCGTTAGCTTCGGCTTCCTTTTCGAGTTTCAACTGATATGCTTGGGCATCAATGAGTTTCTGCTGTTTGGCTATTTCCGACGGCACAATTTGTTCGGCTTTGAGGGCGGCTTCGGTGCGTTTGGCGCGGGCTTCTTCGGCATCCTTGCGTGCGAGTTCTTTGTTTTTTTCTATCTCGGCGAGAGCGCGTTCTTCGGCACTCTGCGCCAATCCTTGCGATTGTGCTTTGATGACTTCCAATTCGGCGTTCGAGACTGTGATTTTTTTGTTGGCTTCGATCTCTCCGATGCGGGCTTCGGAATTGAACTGCGCGATGTTGATGTCGCGGGTTTTAGCGGCTTCCGCAACACGTGAATCGCGCTCTGATTCTGCCATTGCGACGTTGATGCTTTGGTCGCGCTGTGCGTTGGCGATAGCTATCTGCTCGTCTTTTTTTGTTTCGGCAACGGTTGCGTTCTTGATTTTCAACTGTTCGGCCACTTTCGTTTCGCCCTCGCGCTCGGCTGTCGAAATCTCCACATTAGCCTGATTGATAGCCTTTGCCTGGTCTTTTTTACCTAATGCTACGATATATCCTGCTTCATCGCGGATGTCGGTAATGTTGATGTTGATAAGATATAGTCCTATCTTACGCAACTCTGTGTCGATCAATCCTTTGGCTTTGACGAGAAATTCGTCGCGGTCGGAATTGAGTTTTTCAATCGTCATATCGGCGATGATTGTACGCATCTGTCCGTAAACGATGTCTTTGACAAGGTCTTCGATTTCCTGCCTGCCCAGCCCAAGTATCCTTTCTGCGGCTGCCTGCATCACTTCCGGGTCGGTCGAGATACCGACGGTAACGGTAGTAGGCACGTCAACGCGGATATTTTGCGACGAGAGTGCTTTTTGGAGGTTGCAATCAAACTGCAACGGTTTTAGCGACATGTACGCATATCCTTGCAGGACAGGGATGATGAACGCTGCTCCGCCCTGAATGCAGCGCGACGAGCGGTTGCCTCCCGTCTTTCCGTAGATGACAAGGATTTCGTCGGATTTGCATCTGCGATACCGCGAAAGTATCCCCATAATAGTGATAAAAACCACAACGGCTAATGCGCCGATTAAAATCATAAAGTTATTTTCAATCATTTCAGTTTTATTTAGTTTATATTAGAAATTCCAAAGGATAAACGGTTTTTCGGGTGCCTGAAACGATGATTTTCTGACCTTTTGTGAGGTTCATCCCTTCGGCGCCTTGCAGCGTAACCGTTACCGGACGCCCTTCGAGAGTAACGAATACCTCGCCGATTTTTTTCTCTTCGTTCCAAAAATATACTTCCGCTTCTGCTTCCGAGATAGTGTCGGTATATTTCATACTTTTCTGCAAACGCTTGTAAATCACGTTATACAGATAATACAGCACTAATGCGAACACGATTCCGACTGCAACTGCTATGCTGCAAGTGAGCAGCGATATTTCGCGCCAAAGTGTAAGCGTGAGTGAGAAGCCCAACGCGAAATGCAACATGCCCTTAAACGACAAAATGTCGCTCAACAGAAAGCCATCGGCATTGAGGTCAAAGTCTGTTTCCATGTCGGCATTGCCAAAAAGCAGCGACCCCACCGACGTAAGCAGGAATATCGTTCCTGCACCTGTTAATAACCAGTCATACCATTCCATAATTTTTCAGTTAAATTTTGCCGCAAAGATAATATTTTTTTTTTAAATAACAAAATAACGACGGGCGGATAAAAAATTTGCGGATAAAAAGTTTATAGCAACGGCGCAAACAGGCGCATGAACGATTCCAAAAGCCGTTTGGAGAGCGCTCGCTTGCGCCATTGCGGAAAAGAAGTTTCAATACATTTTGTCATGTCTTGCCGGAAAAGATTTTTCATTTTGATAGTAAAATCCTGCTGATAGACGAATGCGTTGATTTCAAAATTGTGTTCAAAACTGCGAAAATCGAAGTTTGACGAGCCGAAGCACGTCAGTATATCGTCGATGATGAGCAGTTTGGAGTGCATGAAGCCGTTGTCGTAGAGATAGACTTTGACGCCCGATTCGAGCATTTTGCCTATGTATGAGAATGTTGCCAACTGCGCCGAGCGCGTGTCGGAGTGAAGCGGTATCATCAGCCTGACGTCGATACCGGCGAGCGCTGCCATGCTTAATGCCTGATTGAGGGCTTCGGTAGGCAAAAAATACGGCGTCTGGATATAGATGCTTTTCTTGGCGTTAGTGATACAGAACATATACGCTTGCAACAGCGTAAGCCACTGATTGGCAGGCCCGCTGACTATCGTTTGCATTTTTAGGTCTGTATGCCGCTCCATAGCCGGATAGTATTCTTTTCCCTTGATAATATTATTGTTGATAGCGCAAAGGTCGAGCAGAAAAGCGCCCTGCAAACCATAAACGCCCGGCCCTGTTATACGGCAATGGGTATCGCGCCAGTCGCCGAGTTTATTGCCCGTAACGTACCTGTCGGCAATGTTCATGCCGCCTATATAGCCGATTTTACCGTCTATAACAACTACTTTGCGGTGATTACGGTAATTGACCTTGCCGGCAAGCAGCGGAAATACTACTTTGAGATACGGAAGTGCTTCAATACCTGCTTGTTCCATCTGGCGAAAAAATTCCCTTTTAGTGTCCCAACTGCCTACATCGTCATATATAACGCGCACGATAACACCTTCGGCGGCTTTGTCGATAAGTGCTTGACGGACAGCCATTCCGATATTATCATCGTTGAATATATAATATTGTAAATGAATATGATGCTTTGCCGCCGCTATATCTTTAATTAGGGCGTCAAACTTGTCTTTTCCGTTAGTAAAAACCGTTATGTCGCTGCCGGTAAAAAATGCCGAATAGCCGCTTCGTTTCAGCAGTTTGGCGAGAGGATGAAACATCGTCGGAACTTCGTGAATATTATGAGATTTAACATCTATTTGCATTTGTTTGCGAAAACGCTTGTGTAAGCGACGCGATATGATGCGCAGATGACGGTTTTCGCGTCCGAAAAAATAATATACGAACAGCCCGATACCCGGCACGAGCATCAGCACAATGACCCATGGGATAGTTTTCAGCGGATTGCGGTTTTCGAGCAGTATGAGCAGCACCAGACCGACAACTGTAAACCAGTACAGACCGATGAAAATAACTCCTAATACCGATGAAATTTCTATGTTCGCAAGCATATATTCGGTTTAAAACATTTTTATAACCCGTTCAAGCCCTGCAACGAAAACGTCAACTTCTTCGCGTGTGTTGTAGAGTGCGAAAGAGGCTCTCACGGCGCCTTGCACGCCCAGCAGACGCATCAGCGGCTCGGCGCAATGATGACCCGTGCGGACGGCTATGCCAAGACGGTCAAGCAACAAACCAATATCGTAATGATGAATATTTTCAATCATAAAAGATATTACTGCCGACTTGTAAAATGCCGTTCCGAAGATGCGTAAACTTTTTATTTGCAACATTTTGGCGGTTGCGTATTCGAGCAGTTCGTGTTCATGAGCGGCTATTGTATCAAGCCCGATATTGCTCACAAATTTCAACGCTTCCGCAAGGGCCGTACTGCCGACATAGTCGGGTGTTCCGGCTTCAAATTTATACGGCAAAACGTTGTAGGATGTCTTTTCAAACGACACCGAAGAAATCATCTCTCCTCCACCTTGATATGGGGGCATTTCGTTGAGATACTGCGACTTACCGTATAAAACGCCGATGCCTGTCGGTCCGTATATCTTATGCCCCGAAAAGACGTAGAAATCAACGTCTAACGCCTGCACGTCAACTTTGGTGTGAGCCACAGCCTGCGCGCCGTCGAGCAATACCGGCACATTATGCGTATGAGCCTGATTGATAATGCGCTCTACCGGATTTATCGTTCCCAACACATTCGAGATATGGGTTACGGCAACAAGTTTTGTCTTGTCGGAAAAGAGCGTCTCAAAAGCGTTCATATCAAGTTCGCCGTTGGCAGCTAACGGTATGACTTTTATCTTTATACCGAACCTGTTAGCCTGTATCTGCCACGGCACGATGTTGGAATGATGCTCCATAGCAGAGATTATAACTTCGTCGCCCGCCGTCATATAACGCTGCACGAAAGATGAAGCTACAAGATTGACGGATTCCGTCGTTCCTCGCGTGAATATTATTTCTTCCGGCTGCGCAGCATTGATAAACTGCTGCACGGTGCGTCTCGCCGCTTC
>JAITHS010000395.1 GCA_031279875.1 Tannerella sp. | reverse complement strand
CATCATTGCGAGGACATTAACGCACAGGGCATTCGTTATTGCGAGGTAGAAGCAATCTATATAAAAACCTGTAAATCCTGCCTCTCCTGCAATCCTGTAATTTCTGGATTGCTTCGTTCATTAGGGTTCATGTTGCAAGCAGTATTAAATTTGCGAAGCAGCGTGCGACGGCTCATCGCTAATTCAATACCTAAATCTTCAACGGAATAGTCCTCATTATCAAGATTTTTCTCAATGTGCATAGTTGCTTTGCGCAGCATTTTTTCGCCAACGGCATTAGTAACAATGTTCAGTAGTTTATAATACATATTTTCGAAAATTATAAATCCTGAGTTATTCCATCCAAACCTTCATCCTGCCGACGCCGCGGTTAGACCATGTGTAGTAGGGAATTAGAATTATGTCGTTGAAGCGGATGATGTTGATTCCGTTCAGCATGTCAGGCTTCCATTCTACTGATACAGTGTTGTTTGCGGTCTTAAAAGGAATATCAAACTTCGGGTTGTCGGCTTCTTCCATGCAATATACTAACGGTCCGCGCTCAAAGGCGTACTTGCCGGAATCGTCGGCTACAAGCGCGTTTGCGGCTACTTCGCGTACTTCCATCGGAAAGCGGACTTCGACCGTTGTGCCTTTTTGCCATTTTTCATTTAACGTTATGTAGCCGTTATCTATCTTGTAATCAACGTTTTTGCCGTCTATTGATACGGTAACAGGCTGTGTTACTGCGGTTTTGTATTCATAAAGGTCGGTATGCGCAAACGTGCCTGCCGACCAGCCCGGACGACGGATTTTGAGAGCAAAACCGTCTTGTTTTTCAGGTGAAACGGTGATGCGTACTGTTCCGTTCCAAGGGTATTCGGTTTGCTGCTCGATGCGTATGTCGTTGTTATTCAGCGTGATATTTGCTTTGTTTGATACGAAAAGGTTGATATACAAGGCAGGTAGAGATGTTGCAGGCAAAGTCTCCGAAGTGCGCAACGCCTCCGCAGCGTTGTCAACGGCATAAATCAAATTTGGAATAAACGGAATAAAACGTATCAGATTTGTCGGGCAGCACGAACAGTCGAACCATTCGGCACGGGTGCAATGTCCTTGATTAAAAGCGTATTGACTATCTGCTTCAAGGGGATTAGGGTAGAAAAACTCCGTTCCGTTGAGCGAGATGCCTGCAATAACGCCGTTATAGAGCATACGTTCCAGAATATCAACATATTGTGCGTCGCCTGTAAGACGAAACATGCGGTCAGCCCAGTAAACGCCTCCGATAGCGGCACATGTTTCGGCATAAGCCGTGCGGTTAGGCAGTTCGTAATTGTTGCCGAAAGCTTCGCCCGCGTGTCGCGCTCCCAAACCGCCTGTGATGTATAACTTCTTGGTAATCATGTTGTTCCAGAGTTTGTGTGCGGCGGGGCGAAATTCTGGAATATCAGTCATCGCCGCGTACATATAGACGGCGCGAACAGCGTGTCCGACAACTTCATCCTGCTCCGTAACCGGCTTGTGGTCTTGACTGTAATCGCCGCGGATATGGCGATGCGCAGAGTCGCCGCGCAGTTCGAGGAAATGTTTTGACAGGTCGTAATAACGCTGATTATCTGATATTTGATACAGTTTGAGCAAGCCCGTTTCGACAATCTGATGACCCGGCACGTCGTTTGCCTGCGGCGATGCGGGATTGAGGAACGTAGCGACTAATAAATCGGCATTTTTAATTGCTATATCGAGGAAATTACGTTTGCCGGTAGCGTGATAATGTGCCGATGCAGCCTCAAAAAGGTGTCCGGCGTTGTAGAGTTCGTGGCTCGAACCGAGGTTGTCCCATCGTTTCTCGCATTTGCCGACCCACTGGGCGGGGGCTTTGGCCGGGTTGATGGTACGCCATGTAGTGAGATAGCCGTCCGGTTCCTGACCGTAAGCGATGAGGCTGATAACGGAGTCGAGAAAAGCGTCGAGTGCAGGGTTCGGGGCGTTCGTCAGCGAGTATGCGGCGCCTTCGATGGTTTTGTAAACGTCGGTGTCGTCGAAAGGCATCTTACCGCGAACTTTATTATTGTCGTGGTTTGCCGCGTCGCGTTGCCGCCACACATCTCCTGCCGTTTTGAAATTGGCAAACCGCCCTTCGCTTTCACACTTGTCGAAGGCGTAGCGGATAGTTTTTTCCTGTACGAGACGAATTGTGGGCAACCAAAAATTGTCGGTCAGTTCCACCTGCCGCAGATTGACTTGTTTAACATTGTAGAAATCAATTTCTTGTTCTCTCTTGTTCGATGAACATGCTGATAAACAGATAGTTGCGATGACAGATAATAATATTTTATCCATAAATCATAATTTTACAAAAGGCAGTTTACGGTCTGATTTGCAGTAAGTTTCGGGGTTCATGCGATAGAGGCGCGCTCCGCGTTTTGAGCCGGTTTTGTCGATCTTGTCGGTTATCTCAATAAAATCCATGTCGGCGACACGTTTGCGAAAGTTACGTTTGTCAAGCGTTTCGCCGTAGATAACTTCATAGAGCGTCTGTAACTGTGTAAGAGTGAACAGTTCGGGCAGTAAACGGAAACAAATCGGCTTGCTTACGGCTTGTCGTTTCATCATATTACGCGCTTTTTCGACCATCATGTCGTGGTCGAAGATAAGCGTGGGGAGTTCGTCGATATTTACCCAGCAGGCGTTGTGTTGTTTCACTAATTTTTTGTCATAGTCATCGGGTTTGATAAGCGCGTAATAGGCTATGGATATGACTCTTTCGCCCGGGTCGCGCTCTATCTCGCCGAATGCTCCGACCTGTTCCATATAGACGTTTTCGAGACCCGTCAGTTCGCGCAGAACACGCTTTGCTGCGTTGTCGGCGCTTTCGTTTTTCTGCACAAATCCTCCCATAAGCGACCATTGGCCTTTGGCAGGCTCGAAATTGCGCTTCAACAGAAGCAGTTTAAGTTTTCCCTCGTCAAATCCGAATATTATGCAGTCAACGGCTACATAAAAGCGAGGATGTTGGATGTAAAATTTTTTTTCTTTTTCTATCATAATAATAATAATTAATAACTACCAGAAATAAATATAAAATGCTACGGTAATAATCAGAATAACAGCGGTATGCACAATGTCCCAGCGGTTCCGGCTATTGCGTGTTTCGGCGAGTTGTTCTTGCGACGCTGTTCCGAAAACGAGACCGCGAATCTTGTCCTGCGACGGCGCTTCGGTCAGCAAACTGACAATTATCACGACAATGATGCAGAAAAGCAGCATCCATCCGCAGAAGAAGAGCCAGTTGACGTCGTAAAAGACATACTTGAACAGATTGTCGGACGCTTCCGTCGCACCGCTGTATATCACTTTGGCTGTGAGGCGAATAAGCCCTATCACAATACCGGCAATCAGTCCCCACATTCCGCCTTTGGCACTCGTCCGTTTCCAGCAGATACCGAGCAGGAAAGCCGCCGCAATGCCGGGTGATAAAACCGACTGAACATCCTGTAAATAAGCGTATAAAACATCGCCTACGCTACGCATCACAGGTATCCAGAGGATGCCAAGCACTACAACTACGACGGTGGCTATCTGACCTATCACAACAAGTTGTTTTTCAGGAGTTTGCGGTTTAAAACGCTTGTAGAAATCAATCGTAAACAGCATTGCCGACGAGTTGAAGAGCGACGCCAGCGAACTCATTAGCGCTGCAAGTATTCCGCACACTACCAGTCCTTTAACGCCCGCAGGCAACAGTTTGGCTACGAGTGTCGGAAAAGCGGCGTCGGAATTGACCCCGCCGCCGTCGAGTGAAGGCAGAAAAGAGCCTGTTTTTTGATGAAGCGCAAAAGCTATCATTCCCGGAATCATAAACAGAAAAACGGGCAGCAGTTTGAGGTATGCGCCGAATATTGAGCCGCGCCGCGCTTGGGTCTGATTTTTGCCCGACAGGACGCGCTGCACAATGTACTGGTCGGTACACCAGTACCAGAAACCGATTATAGCAGAGCCGATTAGCGCTCCAAGCCATGGGAAATCAGGGTCGGAGTTGCTGCGAATCAGGTCTGTCATGGTGTTGCCGTAGTCGTTGACCGACACGGCACCGCAAATGCGCATCATCTCATCCCAGCCGCCTAACTCCTTGAAGCCCAGCACTAAAATTATCAGCGAACCGAGCAGCAGTATCGGTGTCTGTAAAACCGACGTGTAAAGTACCGATCTCATACCGCCCAAAACGGTGTAAAGCGCTGTTAATAAGACTAATCCTATAGCCGCTATCCAGAAGAAATCAATTCCCCACAGTTCCTTAATGCCGAATACTTGCTGAAAGACAAGTCCGCCGGCGTAAACTGTTACGGCTACTTTGGTTAAAACGTAACTAATCAGCGAAATAACCGACAAAATAGTACGCGATTGCGGGTTATAACGTCGTTCGAGAAATTCGGGCATTGTATAAACCATACTGCGCGAATAAAACGGCACAAAGACCCATCCGAGTATGAGAATCATCCACCCCTGAATTTCCCAGTGCGCCATAGCCATACCGCTCGAAGCGCCCGCGCCGGCAAGCCCGATGAGATGCTCCGAACCGATGTTGGAGGCAAAAATAGATGCTCCGATAGCGAGCCATGTAGCGTCGCGACCTCCAAGAAAATAGTCTGCCGAATCTTTCTGTTTTTGTTTCGTAACCCACAGAATGATACCGACTAATGCGGCTGAAAATAAGCCTATTACAATCCAATCTAATGTTAGCATAATGAAAATATTTTAATAATTATGGGTGTAAAAGTAACACTTATTTTTTTAACTGCCAAATTTTTTTATATGTTATACAACATAAAAACGGCAAATCGCGTCGCTACGAGCATTGCGTTTAGAATTGTCTTCGCGGATTTTATCGAATGTCTGTATGCCTATCGGCAGTTTTTTTTGGTCTCATTTCCGTAATTTTTTGTACTTTTGTAATCAAATTATGGAAATACTTGAATATGCTTTTTTTCGTAACGCTTTGCTTGCAAGCGTTTTAATATCTGTTGCCTGCGGTATTATCGGGGCATATATAGTTGCGCGACGGACTGTTTTTATAAGCGGCGGCATTACTCACGCTTCGTTTGGAGGATTAGGGATTGGTTTCTGGCTGGGAATCAACCCGTTAGCGTCGGCGTTAGTGTTTGCCGTACTGTCGTCGGTCGGGGTCGAGTACATAAGTAAGTCGGTCAATTATCGCCGTATCCGCGAAGATTCGGTCATCGCCGCGGTATGGTCGCTCGGCATGGCTACTGGCGTGATATTTATGTTTCTCTCCCCAGGATACGCCCCGAACCTTTCGGCATACCTCTTCGGCAGCATCCTTACCGTATCCGAAACGGACATACTCTTCATGGCACTACTTACTTCCACAGTATTAGTTGTTTATATCATGTTTCGCAGACTTATCGTCTATACCGCTTTCGACCGCGATTACGCCACAACGCAAGGTTTGCCGGTACGATTTATCGAGTATCTGATGAGCATTTTGATAGCCGCAACGATAGTGCTGTCTATACGGCTTGTAGGTATTATGCTGCTGTTGAGCCTGTTAACTGTTCCGCAGATGACTGCCAACATGTTTACCGCCGATTACGGCAAGATTACCCTGTCGAGTTGTATCATCGCCTTTGTCGGTTGCGTAGCGGGTCTGTTTTTGTCGTATTATTTTGCTATCCCCTCCGGCGCATTCATCGTTTTGACACTGCTGACAATCATGCTCGCAGCAAAGGCTGCGCGTTGAGACGAGGCTGTGCGTTGAGACGAGGCTGCGCGTTGGGCTGCGCGTTGAGACGAGGCTGCGCCTCGTCTCTCGTATCTTTACAGGTTTTACCTGTATCCATTGTGACAGGTAAAACCTGTCGTGATATTTCCGACAAGGCACAGCCTTGTCGGAACAGCCTTGTCGAAACGCTTAAACCCTCTCGTCTTCTTATTTTATTAAAGTTACATTTAATACGGCACTCATCCCCGCATAATTTTTTGCGCTCGAATACAAGTATTCGTGTGCTTGCTCTACCCAACCTGCACGAACAGGGTTTTCGTGTATATAATTTAGTTTCTGCTCTATAAATTTCGACGTATAAATTTCTTCTGCGTGATTTTGGTGTGTCCAAACTTGATTGGTTTGTGTGGGTTTGAATCTGCCGTGATATTCAAATATCATTTTCAGCCATTCACGTCTGCTTTCTTTTGCGCTATCAATGTTTTCCATAATCTTTTTGCTTGTGAAGTGTTTAAAATCACGTACAAAACCACTCATATTGCCGGTCTTACTTTGTGCCAAAAGATGAATGTGATTGCTCATTATCACAAAACCGTACAATATCAGTCCTTTATTGGTCTGACAGTAAGACAGGCTTTCAACAACAATATCACGATAAATTTGCCGCGTGAAAATATCCGCCCATCCTACAATTTGAAATGTTAGAAAATAAACACTTTCCTGATTATTAATCCTATATGCCTCCGACATAACTATTATTTTTTTTGCAAAGTTATTACTTTTTTATGAATAAACAAAATTTATAATTTGGGGGTTCAAAAAAAGTTTGAGGTGCTATGAAAAAAGATTTACCTTCGCGGGATAAAATGAATATCAATTATGGGACGTAAG
>JAITHS010000292.1 GCA_031279875.1 Tannerella sp. | reverse complement strand
TGCAAGGGTTTGTGGTACAACTAACATCTATCTATTCTCCAACGGCTTCAAAAGCAAACTCATCGGACGCAAGTATTGCGAGCCGTTGAAATTTCCGCCTTTCAATATAATCGTATGTTCTCCTGCATCAAGAGTAACGGTGCAAATGTCAATCTGTTCACTTTCGAGCAGTTTTGCTGACGGGGAGTAATTGCTGACGTAATCCTTTCCGTCGATTTCGACAAAGACCGTTCCTGCATCAGTGGCTGCGACTTTGTTGTAATTGATTGAAACTGCGTAAGATGCCGGTTTGAGGAGACGCACTTTCCATTGAATTGTCCGGTCAGAACTATTCCAGTTGGCGATATAATTGCGATTTGTTTTGCCGTCGCCAAAAGACAGTCCTTTACTGACATCAGCGTCGAAAACAAGCAGTTCGTTGACATCGTCAGGTTCAAGCAAACGTTTGTCGCCAACACGAAACTCCGATTTTTTTAAATTCAAAACAACTACGGTATTGACCGTATCCGGGCATTGCATCGGCAAGGTCAAAATCATGTCGTTATCGCCGAGTTTTGCAATAGAGACAGGCTTTTTGGAAGCGAGCAAATATGCTTTGGAAATATATGCCGATAATCCACCTATAATCAATTTCCCTTCAGCAGGATATTTGTAAACATGCAGATACAGACTATTGTTTTTTCGGGTTATTACACCCCAGTTTTGTTGCGGTATTCCGGCAGATGTAACGCCGTAAATACTTGAACCGTTAATTTTCAGCCATGCACCTATTTCTTTGAAGATGTTTACATCAATTTCGTCCCATTTACCATTACCCATTGGGCCGACGTTCATCAATATGTTACCTCCCTTTGCGGCGGCGCTTGCCAGCAGGCGTATAAAGTGCGCAGCAGGTTTGTGGGATAGGTCGTAACGGCTGTACCCGTAAGATTCGTTTGTTGTAGGGATTGACTCCCAGTATTTTGACTGTACTGGTGGGAAATAAGCGGCTCTGTCGCCGGTATTGGCATAGTCGCCGAGGTTCTGCGCGCCGAAACGGGCTAACCTTCCATTGATAACGAGCGTTTCCGGCGCTACCTCGCGGATGGCTTTCAGGATACGAATGTTTTGATACAAAGGCAGTTTTGCAGGGGTATCAAACCACATAATATCTGGCTTATAAAGACGTATCAGTTCGAGTATCTGGGGTATGGATTTTTCGGTAACGTATTTATCGGCTCGCGGCAGGAAGTCAGGCTTCCACAGCCACCAGTCAGGGTTAGCGCGGTTTTTATCTCCTCCCGGATTATCATAATCCCAGTCGTTGCCGGGCGCGTCGGGATGCTCCCAATCGAAAGCGTGCGAGTAGTAAAAGCCGAATTTCAGTCCGTACTTACGAGCAGCCGCACGTAACTCGCGCATAGGGTCGCGGTTAAAAGCCGTCTGCCGCATATCGTAAGGATACGCATCAGAAAAATACATCGCAAAACCATCATGATGCTTCGCTGTAACGATAAAATATTTCATACCTGCGTCGCGGGCATGTCGCATCCACTCTTCGGCATCGAAATCAACAGGATTGAATGGCTCGACTAACTGTTGTTTATACTGTTCAAGAGGTATCTTTTTAATTCTCATCAAATGTTCGGCATATCCTCTGACCGGTGCGCCTTGCCACTCACCTCCGGCCAGCGAATAAACGCCCCAGTGTATAAAACAACCAAACTTGGCTTCGTTATACCATGCCATTCGCCGGTCGAGTTGTTTTTGAGATTCTGCCCACCAGCCGGAAAGCGCTTCGGTAGCAGCGATAGAGTCGAGAGGCAGGTCGAAACGCCCCAAAGAAAGAAAAAGAAATAATAAGATTTTCATAATTAATGTTTTACTAAAATTTTGCGGATGTTTGAACCGTCAGACGAAATTATGCTGACGATATAAATACCTGATCTAAAATTATTTAAAAGAGCAGAAAATTCGATTTTATTTGTTAAGGAGGCATAATACATCTCTCTACCATTGAGATCGATAACCGAAAGCGAGCGTGCAGACCGGATATTGCCGACATACAGAAAGTTATTTTGAAAGAAGACATTTATAAGAGCCGGATTGAGATTGTTGACCGGACCGAAAGTAATGTTGCGGGATACTGTTTTGACACCGCAGGGATGAAAAACGAGGACGCTAATCGTGCCGTTAGTCGGTGCCGCACCGACTAACATTTCGACTGGATTGGCTGTTCGCGACGTAAACGTTACTCCTGTACCGGAATAAGACCACTGATAAGCAATTACATCGGGATAAGTGCCGGTAACAGGGTCGCCTACAAGTATGTGCAAAGTCGTATTTTTATCAAACGACGATGGAAAGCCCGACAGTTGCATTTCGTCAGGCAGCGACCGGATAAGCGCAACGGTTGCCTGCTCGCTGTTAATCGTTTTGCCAAAGCATGAAACGCGCACATAATAAACACCTGCATCATCAATAGTAGCGGCACTCAAAGTCAATTGCCTTGCCGTCTGCCCGACAATCTCATTGCCGTCTTTAAACCATTGATATGTAACGCTATTCATATCCGCTGCTTCAACCGATACCGACAATTGGATAAAAGAGCCTGTGCAACTTTGCACGCCGACAGGCTGTGAAATTATTTTCAGATTGATATCATTATGTCGCTCGGCATATTGCGCTTCATAAAGAGATTCTGGTTTCAAGCCATATACATTAGCCCCTTCGACGTATCCGACGGCATATTTATAAGCACGGACATCCGACGCCTGATGGGTATAGCAGCCTATCGCGTAATTTTGAGCGGTAGGCGGTTTCTCGCAGTAAATCACGCTACGTGCTTTGGAAGGCGAGTTAGCGATAGCGTCGGGCGAATTGCGGTCGGTTTGCACATTGCAGTTCCACAATACGCCGTGCGCCATAGCCCATCCGTGTCCGGAACCCATATCCATA
>JAITHS010000252.1 GCA_031279875.1 Tannerella sp. | reverse complement strand
GAAGCTCCTTCGGAGGCGAGATATTTCGCCATGCAACCGCCTAAAATTCCGCATCCTCCTGTCAGAAGGATGACTTTGTCTTTAACACTGAATAGTTTGTTGTCCATAAATTTTATATTATATTATTTGAAATCATGCCGCAAAAATACAATTTTTTTTTAAATATTCAAAATATCCGAAAATTTTATGTATCTTTGCAGCGTCAACAACAGTTATACGGATGAAAAAGGTTCTTTATATATGCAGTGAAGCGGCTCCCGGCATGATTCCTTATGCGGCGGGTATAATTATCGCCGCATCATTGTCGAAAAAACTTGATGTTTATGCCGTTACGGTTGATGACGGAAGATTATCCTACCGTCAATATCTGACGTCCGATAAGGTAGTCTTTCTTACTGCGCCTTCCGGTCGCATAGCGCGAATTATCAACAAGATATATCCATATCGGCTGTATCGTGCCGTCAAAAAAACATGTCGGCAGCAACAGATTGACTGCATTCATCTTTTGACAGGCGATTTTACATGCTGCCGCATAATACCCAAACTGAAAACTCTCGGCGAAGTGTTTTATACCGTTCATGACCTCGAACCTCATGAGCAGTATTACGCCGGTTTGCGCGAGCGGTTGTTCGAAAAATGGATTACACGACGAACGCGACATATCATCAACAGCGTTAACAATCTGGTTACTAACAGCAGATTTCAGTATGAAAAATTAAAAAAGTCGTTTATCTCCAAGTGTATTTTTTACCATTCGTTTCCTGCTCTCATTAACGATATGGTTTTGTCGGGCAATGATGTTTGCCCGGAAATATCGGATATTGACGGTTATATTCTTTTTTTCGGATATATTCAGAAATATAAAGGCGTTGAGTATCTGTATGATGCGTATATGCGGAATGCCGGAATCAGGCAAAAACACAAACTCGTTATAGCCGGAAACGGAGTAATTTATTTTCCACATCAGGATAATCCGGACGTTATTTTCATTAACCGTTATATCAAAGATGAAGAAATCAAAATGCTGTTTACGAAAGCGGCATGTGTCGTTTATCCGTATATTTCGGCTACGCAGTCTGGTGTGCTGACTATTGCATTTCGTTTCGGTACGCCTGTGTTAGCTTCCGACATACCGTATTTCAGCGAGGCTTCCGACCCAAATTGCTGCCTTTATTTTAAAAGCGCAGACGTACAAAACTTGTCGTCAAAACTTGAAGAATTGCTGACGCGATGCGATTTGAATGCTATGAAATCGGCTCAGCACAATTTCTTTAACTCCAAATTATCGAACGAGGTAATAATGCAGTCGATAGAATCTATTTATTAAGTGTATTAAATACACTCATTGTTTTGGTTGCAACTTGCTGTAAACCGTAGTTTTCGATGTTGTCGTAATCGACACGTTTACATCCGTTTATCCGTTTCAATTTTGCGGCAAGCATTTTTTCGTTACCTGTCTCAAAATATGATTCTTCGGGCAGTTCTAAAGATTTGTTGGGGAGTATGTCGCTTGCGAGGATAGGCAGTTTGTAGCTCATTGCTTCGAGCAGGACGATAGGCATTCCTTCATTGTAAGAAGGCAGTACGAACAGAGCGGCATGAGAATAGAGTTCATGTAACGGTTTGCCTGTAATAAAACCTGTAAAAATGATTTTATCCGAAGATGATAATTTGTTGAGTAAAAGGCTATAAGACAGTTCTCCTTCAACGCTACCTGCAATAACTAACTGATAATTACGCATTTTTGCGGCAACAAAAGCTTTTAAAAGATAATCAAACCCTTTTTCCGGCGTTATTCTTCCTACTGCAAGAATGTATTGTTCGGGTTTAATGCCTTTTGACAGGAGATATTCGGTATCGCTGATAATAACGGGCGAATGGATGCCGTTAGGGATAAAAACCGATTTGGCGAGTATTTTGGCACAAAACTGTTCACGCTTGACTTTGTTGACAAAAATAATCCTGTCGGCTGTACTCAACGCTATCTTTTCGCTCAATTTCAATAGATTACGAGAGAAGAAACCCCATTTTGAATGCTCGTAATTGGCGCTGTGGTAGGTCAGTACGATTTTGAGCCTTGCAAGTCGCAACAAAGGCGAAAACAGTGCAGGACCAATGTTATGGATATGAACAATGTCGGGTCTTAAAAACATGCAGTATAGAGTAGAAAGAAATGAGTGGAAGACAGCTTCAAAGCCTTTGATGCGAGTAGAGGGAAGGTCTATAAAGGTCAGATTTTCAGCCCTTTTGATCTCCGAACTCTTAACGTATGGCTTGCGTCTGAATACCGTAACGTGTATATCTTCCGACGCAAGCAGCGGATACAGGTTTTCGCAGTGCTTTTCCACACCTCCCTGAACGTTTGGGAAGCCTCTTGTGCCGAATACGCATATTTTCATTTCAATCCCAGCAAATCGGTTTACCCTGCGCTATGCGTATTTTGTTGCGTATCACCCATTTGATCGGGATCCATGGGCGACGCAGCATATCATGGCGCTCTGTTACTACAAAAGTGCAGTTACGTTTGCAGGATTTGACCTTTTCGGCTGCTTCATGCGCTTCGTCGGATTTCATTATCTCGTCAAACGTCTGCTCTTTGATATTACCTATAATCCATTCATCTTCAGAGCCGTTGCATGGAGATACGTTGCCTGACGGGTCGATGAAGAAGAAATCGCTCAACGCACCGCACGGCGGGCGATAATCGCTCTCGTCGCCGCGCAAACGACGGTGGATACTGCGGTTGAAAAACGCTCTGCCGTAATCTTTGATACGGTTTTTCCAGCCGCGACGTTTCGATGTCAGCAACGCTTTGACAAACAATTCATGCTCCAGCAACGCTTCTTCGCTGATTATTCGGTTGTCGTTTTTGTGAAAATACCACGAATTGTGAACTACCGAGTTGCCGAGTTCCACATCAAGCGCTACGCTCAAATCATAGAGATAGAGCAGGTCTTTGTAATTATCGGGCGATATAACGACACTGAAACCGATGTTACGGCATTTTGTTTTTTTGAGTTCAAATATCGTGCGCAGGGCATGGTCGAAACCGTTGCGGGTAC
Source organism: Tannerella sp. (assembly GCA_031279875.1). GTDB lineage: Bacteria > Bacteroidota > Bacteroidia > Bacteroidales > Tannerellaceae > Tannerella. The sequence goes on along the minus strand of JAITHS010000252.1, from coordinate 528 downwards.
CTCTCTTGGCGTCGTTGAGAGCCGGTAAGCCTTCGAGACTAACACGTATCAGTATTTTTGGATATTTTTTCGCCAGAGCAACGATTGTCTCGGTGTTATAGCCGTTAGTGCTCAATTCGAGCAGTGATGCTTTTGGGTAGAGGATACCGAAAATATCGTCTATATCTTTACGTAGCGTCGGTTCGCCGCCGGTTATGTTGATACGCAATCCGGCCGGCAGTTTTTCGTAGTAAGCATGGTCGAGTTCGTCTTGTTGATGCGTCTGATGTTGCCAAATATTGCACATATTGCATTTGGCGTTACACCGGAACGTTGTGATCAAACTTCCTTGAACAGTATTCTTCATATTTAATAACGTTTTTATTTCTTTAATTATTTAATAAACGTTATTTTACTCTTTTTTGTATATTTGAGGATAAATTTTTTATTTGATTACATTCCATACACGAGAATTGTTTTGCCGTTGACGGTTTCGGTTTTGTGATAGATTTTTTCATCCCACGAAAGTGCTTCGCTGCGATTTACTAC
>JAITHS010000208.1 GCA_031279875.1 Tannerella sp. | reverse complement strand
CCCTGCAAGCGGTTTGAAGAAGGCAGAAAGCAGAAAGCAGAAGGCAGAAAGCAGTACCGTAATTGCGAGGAACGAAGCAATCCAGATAAAAACCTGTAAATACTGCTTCTCCATTATGAATTAACAATTGGCAAGAACCTCAAAAACATGTTATACAACATAATTATAAAACTATGTTGTACAACATAAAAAAAAATGTTATCAAAAAAAAAAAAACGTTTATCTTTGCGGTGATTTTTAAGCATAAAAACCAAAAAAAACATATAAAAACTATGACAAAACTTAAACTACCCGGTTGTAAATCAACCAATTTCAATGATCTGTTCGGGATTTTGAAACTCGTCGCTTTCGTCTTATTCGTATTTATAAGTACCGAAAGCGCCGAAGGACATTTTTCTGCAACGTCAGGCAAAAAGACCGACAAGGTCGCAGAACTTCAACAAAAAAAGCAAAAGGTAACAGGTACCGTATTCGACGAGACGGGCGAACCGTTGGTCAGCGCTAATATTGTTGAAGTCGGTACTACTAACGGAACGCTTACCGACCCGGACGGTAAGTTTACGATTGAAGTAGGCGAAAAAGCCACTTTACGTATTTCATACATCGGCTATATCACGAAGGATATTACAGTCAAAGACAATAAGCCTTTGATAATCAATCTTGAAGAAAATGCCGTTCAGACCGATGAAGTAGTCATTGTAGGCTACGGTGTTCAGAAGAAAGAAAGCGTTGTAGCATCTATTGCTCAGGCAGGCGAGAAAGAACTGCGCCGCACCGGTAACTCCGGCAACCTTACCGAAGCGCTGGCAGGACAGTTACCCGGTCTTGTAACGCTAACATCTTCGGGCGAGCCGGGCGGTACTACTATCGGTAACAGTTCGACGTCAATCTATATTCGCGGTCAGAACACATGGAACGGCGGCGGCCCGCTGATACTTGTTGACGGAGTGGAACGCAGCATGAACAACATCGACGTCAACGAAGTGGCCAACATCTCTATCCTTAAAGACGCTTCCGCAACAGCCGTATTCGGCGTCAAAGGCGCTAACGGCGTCGTACTTATTACTACCAAGCGCGGCGAATCGGCCAAGACAAAACTCAACTTCAACTACACTTCAACAGGTACCGTAATTTCGAAACTGCCGGAAATAATGGAATCTTACGAATCGTTAGTCAGGCTCAACGAAAGTATTGAGCGCGAAGTAGCCCTCAACTCCCCGTCATGGAACGACATCTATCCTTATGAAGTCGTAACACGTTTCCGCAAGCCGCAGTCGGCAGAATATGCCATGATATATCCGAATATTAACTGGGCAGACGAACTGTTCAGCACGATGGGATTTTCGCAGCGCGCCACGTTGAGCGCACAGGGCGGCAGCAGCAATGTCAAATATTACGGTCTCGTAGCCTACCTGCATGAAGGCGACCAGTTCCGAGACATGGACAACCACAAGGGCTACAATCCTAACTACAATTACGACCGTTTCAATTTCCGCAGCAATATCGACTTCGACCTTACGAGTACAACAAAACTGTCGATCGACTTCTCCGGTTTCTATTCGCAGAAGAATACAAACTATAACAACGAAGGCTCTACCGGACGGGCAGACTGGTGGATGTGGGCGGCGGCATATCGATTAGCACCCGACATGATGTATCCTTATTTCAAGGACGAAGGCTTGTGGGGCGCTTATCAGGAAGGCGGCAACAACACCGTCAACCCGCTCGCAGTAGTACATAATCTCGGTTTGAGACAGCAACGCCAAACACAGTTGAACTCTAATTTTACCCTCAATCAGAAACTCGACTTCATTACTCCCGGTCTGACGGCAAGTTTGTCGCTGTTTTACGACAACATGGTACGTTCCGAAGGCGGTATTTACGACATCAACAACCACGTCCGTCCTAACGAAGAAGCGGGTAACGTGGCTTACAAGCAGATTTATCCGCTACGCTACGAAGGCCCCGAACAAGACCCGTCGGAATACACAAGTTACATGCCCAACAGTACCGGTGAATATGACTGGATTATTCGTCCGTGGACTATACGTGCGGAAGGAATTGATACTCACAACTTTGACTCCTCGATACCTGTACGACGCCGACTGATGTATCAGTTTCAGTTGAACTACGCCCGCACTTTCGGATTACACAATGTAGGAGTTACGGGCGTCATGAAACGCGAAACACAAGCTTACGGCAATATGTTCCCCAACTATCGTGAAGACTGGGTAGGACGTCTCACTTACAACTTCGATTCACGTTATCTTTTAGAAGTCAACGCCGCATATAACGGTTCTGAAAAGTTCGGACCAAACTATCGTTTTGAACTCTTCCCCTCGCTCGCATTAGGTTATTATCTGTCGAATGAGAAGTTCTGGAAAGTACCGTTCATCGACCGTCTGAAACTGCGTTACAGCAAAGGATGGGTAGGCGACGATAACGGTGGTACACGCTGGTCGTATATCTCACAGATGGCATACGGCGGACGCACACGTATAGCAACCGCAACCGACGGTTACAGCTCTTATTACTGGTACAGAGAAACAGTAGTCGGTAATCCCGACCTGCGATGGGAATCGGCCGTTAAAGACAACTACGGCATAGAAATGGGTTTCTTCAAAAGCCAGTTAGGAATTAATTTCGACTATTTCACCGAAGACCGTACCGACATCATCATTGCAGGAGGCAGCCGCGCTATGCCTGCTTTCTACGGAACAACACCGCCGGACGCCAATCTGGGACATGTCAAATCAAAAGGTTTTGAAATCGAAGTCAATGTAAATAAAAATATTATGAAAGACTTTGATTTATGGTCGAAAATAGCCATCACTCATAATGAAAACACAGTCTTATTTCGCGACGACCCGCCTTTGCAATATCCTAACCTCAAAGCCGCAGGCTTCCAAATCGGACAAACAAAGAGCCTTAAATCAACAGGATTCTACAACAGTTGGGACGATGTTTATGCCTCCGTTCCGACCGAAAGCAACGACCTTGCCAAAATGCCCGGTTATTACAATCTGCTCGACTATTCGGCCGACGGTATGATTAAGGACGAAGACCGCGTGCCGGTAGGCTATTCACAAGTGCCGCAAAATACCGCCGCTTTTACGCTCGGCGTTAATTACAAGAGCTTCAGCTTTATGGCTCAACTTTATGGAGTGAACAACGCAACACGAGTTATAGGCTTTAACAATTTCATAAACACTACTCATACCGTTTATGCACATGCCGCCGACTACTGGACAAAAGACAATCAAAACGCCGCCTCGTTCCTGCCGCGATGGAGAACATCAGGCGAGAATATCGGCAATTACTTCGTTTATGACGCATCATATCTCCGTTTGAGGATGGTAGAACTGGGCTATTCTTTAAATAAAATTCCTGTGATTAAGAAAATGGGAATTGAAAACATGCGGATATTCCTTAACGGCAACAACCTGTTTTTCTGGTCAGACCTTCCCGACGACCGCGAAACAACCTACTCCGGAGGATCTGATACCGAAGGAGCATATCCTACTATGAAACGTTTTAATATCGGTATGGACATAACTTTTTAATCGTTAATTAATATGAAGAAAATAAAATATTTGTTAATAATAGTATTAGGGATAAGTATCTCTTCCTGTGAAGATTACTTAGAAAAAACTCCAGCATCGGATATAACCGATAAAGACGCTTTCGGTAATTTCACAAGTTTTCAGGGGTTTATAGAATTACTGTACAACTGTATAGTTGACCCCGACAAGGGTGGCGCGTGGAACAATCACCTCTTTGCAGACGAAAACGTAGGCCCGTCGCCATATCCTTTTGACCAGGGTAATTATTGGAACAATTCGGGCTATCTGTTTGGTGCTTTGAATGTTACCAGCCAGAACAGCCGCGACAAACGTCTGTGGGAAAATGCCTGGTGGGCAATACGCGAGGCTAACCTTGCGCTCGAAAAATTAGAAGTAGAAGGGCTTTTTAACGGCTCCGACGAAGAACGCAATCTTATTAAGGGACAGGCGTTGTTCTTACGCGCATGGTTCTATTTCGACATCTGCCGCTTCTGGGGCGGTATGCCTTATGTTGACAAACTGATAGGCCCTTCCGAAGATATGTTCACCGACGAATATAAACGTTTGAATTTCCGTGAAACAGCTCTACGCATGGCGGCAGATTTCCGTGCGGCAGCCGATATTTTGCCCGACCACTGGGATAACTGCGAACCCGGACAGGCTACCAAAGGCAATAACCGCGACCGCATCAACAAATTCCATTGCTTGGCGTATATGGGTAAAGCATATCTGTTTGCCGCAAGCCCCATGATCAACGAAGAGGCTACGGGCAACAACGCTTTTGACCCCGATTTATGCTCCAAAGCGGCACAGGCTTTCGGCGAATTGTTGACACTGCGCGACAATACCAACATCTATACCTTGCAGCCGTGGGCAACATGGACCGACATCTTCTGGCGGTTCAGCTACCAGCGCCCCGGAGGTACGGAATGTATCATGGTACCTATAATATTCGACCGTTCACGTGTTCGCTGGTCAACAACAGGAGGTATGGTGCCTTCGTCGCTCGGATTAAACTCCGGCTCGTCGGCCGACGTTGCTACACACAACTTCGTCAAGAATTATGCCATGGCAAACGGACTGCCTATCGACGACCCCGAATCGGGTTATAACGACCAAGACCCGTGGACTAATCGCGAACCGCGTTTCTACAAAGATATTCTCTATGACGGATGTCAGATTTGGCAGTCAGCGAATGCCGACCAATTTGCTCAACTCTATAACGGCGGACGTCATCGCAATACTATCAATCCTGCCAGCGCAAGCGGCTATTACTACAAACGTTACGCGCCTATGGGAGCAAGTTTCTCGGCTTCAATGGCCGACCAGTTGCAGTCGTACATTCCTTATATGCGGCTGTCGGACGTATATCTTATGTATGCGGAAGCCGTCAACTTCATGACAGGCGGAGGGCCAACCGCCAAAGCATCAAACTATACCATGACAGCACTCGATGCTATCAACATGATACGTACACGCGGACAGATACCCGAACTGACCCCGAAATATTATGCCGACAAAGACGTGTTTTTTGAAGAAATTGTACGTGAACGCGCTGTTGAGATGGCTTTCGAAGGGCAGCGTTTCGACGACCTGCGTCGCTGGAACCGTAACTACGACCCGCGCTATATCTACAAGACAGCCGTCGATTTTGACCGTGGTCCGGACGGTAAACCCGAAAACGTCAGAGAACGTGTTATCCTCACCAGAGCTGTTGACAAAAAACACAATTGGTTACCTATAATGACCAAATATACAACGCAGTATGCAGGATTTCCGCAAAATCCGGGATGGTAATTATTTAATAATCATAAAATTTTGATATATGAAGAAAAATATAATATTCCTAATCACAGCGTTGGTTTTTTCGGTCGTTATACCCGAAAAATCGACGGCGCAAAATAAAAATCAGGCGCAAACCGTAACGATAGCATCAAAAGTTATTGACCAAGCCGGACAGCCTGTATCAAATGCGGAGATATTCGGCGACAACGCATACGCCCGTACCGATGCGGAAGGCAATTTCACATTAAAGACAAGTCCAAAGGCAAAGATATTAGTCGAAGCGGAAGGATATGAAAAGATGGTTTTAAACGGCAACGAGATTACCGAATCAATTATACTCGGCGCTTCACCGTTGTTGTATGGCGACAATGACCTCGTTGAGTTACCCTTTCGCGGAGTAAAAGCAGGCGATGTAGTAGGCGCCGCCAACGGTTATAGCGTGAGAGACATCAGCTCTTACGACAATACCATCATGTTGAGCGGCATTATGAGCGGTCGCGGTATCGGTATGCTTGGCGGTTCCAATATACGCGGTCTGGGCGTCAGCCTCGACGTAGGAGCTATCACAGGTACTAACACAGGTACGGCAATGATAGTAGTTGATGGTATGCCGCGCGACATCAGCAGTATCCGTCTTTCCGACATCGAAAGCATAACCTTGCTGCGCGACGTCAACTCTGCCGTTCTGTACGGCAGTGCAGCGCTCAACGGCGTAATAATGGTTAAGACCAAACGCGGACAGGCTTTCAAAAAAACTTCAAATTTTACCCTGAATTACGGAGTAGCAATACCGCGCGAAACATCTATTCCCGAATATCTCGGTTCGGCCGAATATATGGAACGGTTCAACAAAGCCCGTACTATCGAAGGCCTGACGCCTGTTTACAGCGAAACGCAAATCAATAATTTCCGCACCGGCAACAAATATCATTATCCCGATGTAGATTATTATTCGAGCGATTATCTCAAACCGATGAGAAACAACTTCGACCTCGACGCCGAGTTTTCGGGAGGTAATGAAAACGCTCGCTATTATAGCAATATCGGTTGGAACTCATCCAACAGTATTTTGAATTTCGGTAACGGCAAAAACGCCCGTACCAACAATTTCAATGTGCGCGGCAATATCGACCTGAAAATCAACGACATAATTAGCACCGCTATTGATGTTACCGGTCTCTATTACGATTCCAAAGGACAGACAGGCAGTTTCTGGTCTCAGTCGGCTACCGTTCGTCCGTTTGAGTTTACGCCGCTCATACCTCTCTCGATGGTAAAGCCGGGCAGCAATGCCGAAAAAATGGCACAAGCACGTAAAAGAGATGTTGACGGCAAATATTTGTTCGGCGGAACTACCGCTTATCCGACAAGCGGTATCAACGACGTCTATGCCGCAGGTACAAGTCATCTTATTTGGCGCGTCTTTTCGTTTAATAACCGTATCGATGTTGACCTCAGTTTCATTACCGAAGGGCTTTCATTCAAGACAAATCTCAGTTTTGATTATTATCTGGCATATCTTCAACGCACTCCCGAAGGCTACTCTACTTACGAACCCACAGAATGGGACGGCGACATGATTACTAACTTCACACAGCGCGGTATGGATACTTCTCCGGCATCGCAAAATGTGGAAGGACGTTCTTTCCGTCGCCGCATGGGATTTTACGGACTGTTTAACTACGACCGTATTTTCGACAACACGCACCATTTCACCGGCTCTCTGCTTGGCTACGGCACGACGTTTAAGGATAACGACGGCTCTTATGCCGACTTTCAAGGAGTGAAAAACGCACATCTGGGTCTTCAATTGGGATATGTTTACAACCGAAAATATATGATGGATTTCAGCAGCGTATTAGTCAACTCGGTGAAACTGCCGACAAATACTAAAATAGGTTTTTCTCCTTCGGTAGCCCTCGCATGGGTGGCAAGCAACGAAGAGGGCTTTAACGCTCCCGATTTCCTCAATCACCTGAAATTCAAAGTATCGGCAGGTATCCTGAAATCGGATATCGCCGTAGGAGACTATTTCTACTATGACAATCGCTGGACTACTTCGGGCAGTTACAACTGGAATGAAGGCGGTCGCAGCCGTTCGGGAGTAATTTCAAGCTGGTTGCAAAATCCTAACCTTGATTTTCCGGAACGCAAAGAAATAAGTGCCGGTTTCCAAACCCTGCTGTTTAATAACACAATAGGATTTGAGGCTAACTATTTTTATAATGTATATGACGGTCTTGTAGTGCGTCCGAGCATTGAATATCCGAGCTTCTATACCGACTTTGTGCCATACCGGAACTATGAAAAAGATTCCTACAACGGTTTCGAGGCTTCACTTAATATCAATAAGAGGGTTGGAAATTGGGGTTTTTATGCCGGTATAAATCTGCTTTATTCAGTATCTAAGAGATTGAAAGTCAGTGAATATTATGCCGATGCCTATCAGTATCGCAAAGGTTACGGCAAAGATGCTACATTCGGTCTCGAAGCTATCGGATTTTTCAAAGATGAAGCCGAGATAGCCGCCAGTCCCCGCCAAACTTACGGTACCGTGCTTCCGGGCGACATAAAATATAAAGACCAAAACAACGATAACGTGATAAACGCTCAGGACGAGGTCTTTCTGCGTCGCTGGCAGGCGCCGTGGTCGCAGGGAGTAGAGTTGCGTGTATCATATAAGGATTTCACGTTGTTTTTGATCGGCAACGGAGAACAGGGCGTTAAAAACTTCCGCGAAAGCACTTACTACTGGATGGATGCCAACGACAAATATTCCGTTCTTGCACGCGATTCGTGGACGCCCGAAACAGCCTCCACAGCCAAATATCCGCGCATATCGTCGGTAGCAAACAGCAACAACCTCCGACGCTCGTCATTCTGGCTCTACAGCAACGATTTCTTCAATCTGCGACGTATTCAACTTAATTACAGCGTACCGAAATATATCTGTAATTATATGTTTATGAAAGGTTTGGATATATGCCTCAACGCTACCGATGCTGTTCGATTTGCCGCCAATATGAGCGAGCGCGAACTCCGTATCGGCGCCGAGCCTTACTATACCACTTATACTGTTACTCTAAAAGCTAAATTTTAAATGTATGAAAAAATCCATATTATTTTTAACATCTTTAATATCCGTCGCTTTACTCGGCGGATGCGAATGGAGCTTGGAACCGGAAGACGATAATCACAGCACGTTCGACCGCGTTTATCATGACCCCGCTTTTGCCGAAGGTCTGCTGCTGACGTCTTATACGCAGATTCCTACCAACGATTACCGCTTCGACGAGCCGGCTACCGACGACGCCGTTACAAACGACTTTGCCAATTCTTATCTCAATATGGCTACAGGACAGTGGACATCAAACTATAACCCGCAAAATCTCTGGACTAACTGTAACCGCGGTATCTTGTATATCAATCATTTCCTGTCTATCGTTAACGACGTGCCGTGGAAACCGAGCGATCTCGAAATACAGACGTTATATATTCGCCGACTTACCGGCGAGGCTTACGCCATGCGTGGAATATTGAGATATTTCCTGCTTCGTAACCATGCTGGACCGGGTATATCGTCAGGTCAAATGTTAGGTATTCAGATTTTTGACGATAAGATTACGGAAGATGAAATGAATGCTCCGCGTAAGAATTTTGCAGAATCGGTGCAGGCTATAAACAGCGATTTCGATAAGGCGCTAACTTATTTGCCGGCATCTTTCGGCGACCAAACTACAATACCCGACGGTTTCGGCGAAGTGAAGAAAATCTATTCCTACAACTACGTTATGGGTAACATCAACCGCCAGCGCGTTGACGGCAATATCGTAAAAGCGTTTAAAGGACGTCTGGCATTGCTTGCCGCAAGTCCGGCGTTTAATACCAACAACGACGCTTCGCTGTGGGAAACGGCGGCAAGAGCTAATGCCGAACTGCTGGATTTGAGCAAACTCGAATCTACCGGCTATCTGTTTTACCTCGCTGCCCAGATTTCGTCGGGCATAATCACGTCGGGCGATAATCAGGACAATTACGAAATAGTATGGCGTCGTCCGTATGTTACAAATAACACTTGGGAAACGAACCATTTTCCGCCCGGACTTTACGGAAGCGGACGTATCAATCCGACACAAAATCTTGTTGACGTATTCCCGATGAAGAACGGCTACCCTATCAACGATCCGAAGTCGGTTTACAATCCCTCCAAACCGTATGCCAACCGCGACCCGCGTCTTACTGCTTATATTATTTACGACGGTATGACCTACAAAAGCAGGGTTATCAAGACAGGACAAGGCACCGGCGCTACCAACGACGGGCTTGAAGCTACAACTACTTCCACAAGAACAGGGTATTATATGAAAAAACTGTTACGCGAAGATGCTAATCCGAATCCCTCGGCACAGGCTACTCAACAGCATATTCAGATACATATCCGTCGCACGGAATTGTTTCTCAACTATGCCGAAGCAGCCAACGAAGTATGGGGGCCGACGTCTTCACCGTTAGGTTTTACAGCCAAAGACGTTATCGCCGCTATCCGCAAACGCGGCGGCATAACTCAACCCGACGAATATCTTCAAACCGTTACAACAAAGGAAGCCATGCGTGAACTTATCCGTACCGAGCGAAGAATAGAACTGTGTTTCGAGAGCCAGCGTTTCTGGGATTTACGTCGCTGGAAAGCCGATATTACGCAATCCGCACGCGGCGTTGTAATCACTTACGGAGCCGACAATACCCCATCATATTCTTACAGGGATGTTGAAGGCCGTGCTTATCGAGACTATATGTACTATGGGCCAGTACCATATACCGAAATCCTGAAATTCAAAGGATTAGAACAAAATGTCGGCTGGTAATTCAGTATTAATTTAAAAATCATAATATATTATGAAAAGAATATTTAACATTTCATTAATAATAAGCGCTATGTTCGCTTTTTGGTCATGCAGTAATTTTGACAGGGAGTTTGAAGACTACAAATATACTTCCGGATATTTCCCTTATCAGTATCCTGTGAGGACGCTTATACTCGGCGACGACTGGACGGATAATTCTAACGATAATGCTCATAAATTTGTTATTTCGGCAGCAATGGGCGGCGTTTACGAGAACACGAAAGAAAGGGCTTTCGGCGTTACCGTTGACGAGAGCCTGTGCAACAACCTGCTGTTTACAAAAGGTGGCGCCGAAGTAAAAGTTCTTCCTTCGAGTTACTATACTCTTTCATCGTCCGACAAGATTGTTATTCCCAAAGGCGAATATAACGGCGGCGTGGTAGTGCAGCTCACCGATGCTTTCTTTAACGACCCGCTCGCTATCAAAAATACCTACGTTGTTCCAATGCGCATTACCGGCTCGGCGGATGTGGATACTATCCTGCTGTCGAAAAATTTTACTCTCTTTGCCGTCAAGTATATTAACGAATATCACGGTAATTACTTGCTTTTCGGTTCAAGCAGCGTAAAAGATGCTTCGGGCGCAACTGTCGAAACTACAACTTATAAACCTAAATATGTTGAGAACGGCATCAATACTAAACTGACTACTACTGCCCGCAATCAGGTCTCGGCATCGCTTAACTTTCAGTCAAATATTTTCTCCGGCGTGCTGTCGCTGCTCTTTACGTTCAACAACAACGTATGTACCGTATCCGCTCCGGCTGGCGTGGACTACACAGTGTCCGGTTCGGGTGAGTTCAAACAGTTTAAAACAGGAGATTATGAAGCGTGGAGCAATAAAGACCGCAACGGTATCGTTGTTAATTATACCGTTACTAACAATAACGGCTCTTACACCGCTAACGAAACGTTTGTTATTCGCGACAGAGCCGTTGTAATGGAAGTTTTTTCTCCCGCATCTAAATAATTTAACATATATTATGAAATACTTACATATTTTAACAATCGCGATTTTGTTTGCAAGTCAGTTGGCTATCGCCCAGCCGCAAATCAAAGATCGCAAAATATTAGAAAATGAGGCGCAGAATATTAATCTCGCCGAAGCGCTGTCAAAGACTAATGCGTGGAGCCAAATGCCGACCTACAAAGACAGGACGTTTACGGCTACATTACCGAAAGAGCTTGTAAGTTCATACATCGAAAAGGCCGAAGAGTATTTAAATTATAACTGGCCGGTAGTTAAAGCAACCGATTATCTTGAAATTATTCGCTCCGGCGAACGACACCAAGAGGTTTATGCGGCTTGCAGTAACGCCCTCATTTCATTAGTGATGGGTGAAATGATGGAAGGTAAAGGTCGCTTTATCGACCAGATAATCAACGCTGTGTGGTATTTCAGCGAACAAACGTGGTGGGGATGGTCGGCTCACCTCACCTCGCAAAAGGTGGGATCGGGATTGCCTGATGTCAACGAGCCGATAGTAGATCTCGGCGTAGGAGAAATCACAAGCAACCTGTCGTGGACGCTGTATCTGTTTAAAGAAGAGTTCGACAAAGTGCATCCGCTTATCGCTCAACGACTTAAACAGGAGTTGTTGAACAAGTCGCTCGAACCGTACTTTATTCGCAATGACTTTTGGTATCAGGGTTTTAACGACAGACGACCAAATAATTGGAACCCTTGGATCAATTATAACATGCTTACAAGTTATCTCTTGATAGAAGACGACGCGCAACGTCTTACCGCCCGCGTAGATAAAGTATTGAGATCGGTCGATAAGTTCCTCAATGCCTATCCCGACGACGGCGGCTGCGATGAAGGGCCGTCGTATTGGGGCGCTGCGGGCGCTTATCTTTACGAAATTCTCGAAATAATGAAAAATGCTACTTCCGGCAAATTCGATGTGTTTGATAATCAACTTGTCCAAAACATCGGCAAGTATTTCTATCAAGTAAATATCCACGCGCCGTATTTCATTAATTTCGCCGATGCGGACGCTAAAACGGGCGGTGCGGGATCTACTGTCTATCGCTATGGAAAAGCTATTAACGACCCTGTGATGTGGAAATTCGGCGCTTATCTTGCCGACCTCAACAAATGGGCTACGCGACCGATTGGAGGTAAAATAGGTTCGCAACTGCGTGACTTGAAGTTGATAGACGAAATAAAAAATGCCGACAAAGCCGAAGCCCTCGTTGCCGACTTTTGGTTGCCGGAAACCGACATCGCCGGCGGACGCGATAAAGCGGGTTCGTTTGAGGGCTTCTTCTTCGGAGCAAAAGGCGGCTTCAACAACGAAAGCCATAATCATAACGACGTCGGCACTTGTTTGATGTATTTCGACGGCAAACCGTGCCTCATAGATGCGGGACGCGAAACTTATGTGGCAAAAACTTTCAGCTCGCGACGCTATGAAATATGGACTATGCAATCGGGATACCATAACTTGCCGGTTATCAATGGCGTTGACCAGATGAATGGGGAAGAGTATAAAGCAAGCAATTCGTCGTTTAAGGCAAGCGCAAGCACAGTGTTCTACTCTACCGATATCGCTACCGCCTATCCGGAAGCAGCAAAAGTCAAAAGCTGGGTGCGTAACTATACACTTAAACGCGGCAAAAGTTTCACTATCGGCGACAAATATCAACTGAAAGAACTTGTCGGTTTGCCGATAAGTTCCAACCTGCTGACCTCCTGCAAAGTAAGCATCTTAAAACCGGGTTTGTTGAAATTTGAGGGCGAAGGCTTCAACCTTGTCATGACCTACAACGCCAAGATTATCAAACCCGAAATAGAACCGTTGCAAATTACCGACAAAGGCTTGAAACGCTATTGGCCTAACGACCTGACGCGCATACGAATGGTTATTATGA
>JAITHS010000197.1 GCA_031279875.1 Tannerella sp. | reverse complement strand
CACCTTCGGCATGTAATTTCTTCAAAATATCATCCAAACCGTCTTTGTAATATACTGATATTAAAGCGCTTGAAATCTTTTTCTGCTCTTCCATATTGCTAATATTTTTAATTAAAGCGTACAAAGATACGCCTTTTTTTTGAATTTTCCAAGCGCAGCAAGATTTTTTTGATTTTTTTTGAAAAAACCTTTTCTAATAACACTAAAACCCAAATATTTCAAACAACACATACACCGTTGGGGCGGCGAGGATGACGCTGTCGAAGCGGTCTAAAAAGCCACCGTGTCCGGGAAGGATATTACCTGAATCTTTGGCATGAAATGTTCGTTTGACGAGCGATTCGAAAAGGTCGCCGAAAGTGGCGGCTATGACCGTGATGATAGCAAAGATAATCCATTCAATCATGTTATAATCAGGGATATAAAACGACATGGCGACGGCAGCGGATACAGTGATAAAACAACCGCCAAAGAACCCTTCCCATGATTTTTTCGGCGAGATGCTTTGAAAAAGTCGCCTTTTGCCGAGCCACGAACCGATGATGAAAGCGCCGGTATCGTTGAGCCAGATAAAGATGAAAAGCATCAGCACGGGCAGCGGCGAATATTCCGGCGTCAGCGAGTACGACACGCCGTTGAGCGCCGACAGTCCGCCGACACAGTATATTTGAACGAAAAGATACTTTCCGAGTTGGTCGAGAGGGTTTCCCTTTTTGTAGTAAAGCGTTGATACAATGATTATCAACAGCAACATAATATAAGGCAGGAAAATGATTTTGCCGACATAATCGCCTTTAAATAAGGCTGTCGCGACAAAAAAGTACATTCCTCCTGCAATGCCGGATATTTTTCCCCATATTGAGCCTTTGTATTGTATTAATCGCAGACATTCGCCTACAAGCAAACCTGTAAATACCGCAAATACTGCTGCAAACGAAAGCGTTCCAAACAATATAGCCGCTACTATTACCGCTACATATACTATGCCGGTTAAGGTTCTACAAATCAGGTTTTTCATTTCATTTCAATAATAATTAATCACTAACCACTAATCACTAATAAGCAGTTCATCGCTGCGCGAAGCCCATGGTCGTTTACCGAAAATACGTTCAACATCTTCCGTGTATATCACTTCGGTAGCGAGCAGTTTTTCAGCAAGTTCCTGATGCTTGGCGGCATTTTCATGAAGTATTTTCTTTGCGCGTTCATATTGACTGTTAACAATGCCCAGCACTTCTTCGTCGATAGTTTTAGCGGTATCTTCGCTGTACGGTTTGGTAAATCCCCATTCCTGACCTGTCGAATCGTAGTAGTTGAGGTTAGGTATCCTTTCGCTCATCCCGAAATATACGACCATAGCATACGCCTGTTTGGTAACGCGCTCAAGGTCGTTGGCGGCGCCAGTCGAAATCTCGCCGAGAAACAGTTCTTCGGCAGCACGACCGCCCAGAGTGGCGCACATCTCGTCGAGTAACTGCTCTCGCGTCGTTATTTGCCGTTCTTCGGGCAGATACCACGCTGCTCCGAGAGCCTTACCACGCGGTACAATTGTTACTTTGACAAGCGGATTGGCATGTTCCAATAGCCAACTGATAGAGGCATGACCCGATTCGTGGCAGGCGATACTTTTACGTTCTTTTGCCGTCATTATTTTGCTGCGCTTTTCGAGACCGCCTACGATACGGTCAACGGCGCTCATAAAGTCATCTTTCTGAACTGTTTTCTTGTCGTTACGGGCAGCAATCAGCGCTGCTTCGTTGCATACGTTGGCTATATCGGCGCCTGAAAAACCGGGTGTTTGGCGGGCGAGAAAATCAAGGTCGATGGTTTCGTCTATTTTGAGCGGTCGCAGATGAACGGTAAATATTTCCTTACGTTCGTTGATGTCGGGCAGTTCGACGTGTATCTGACGGTCGAAACGTCCTGCTCGGAGCAGTGCCTTGTCGAGAACGTCGGCGCGATTGGTAGCGGCAAGAATTATCACTCCGCTGTTGGAGCCGAAGCCGTCCATTTCTGTAAGCAGTTGGTTAAGAGTATTTTCGCGTTCGTCGTTGGCATTGAGGTTAGCGCTACGTCCGCGCGCACGTCCTACGGCGTCAATTTCGTCGATAAACACTATACAGGGTGCTTTTTCTTTTGCCTGCCGGAAGAGGTCTCGTACTCTCGAAGCCCCAACGCCAACAAACATTTCAACGAAATCGGAACCCGACAGCGAGAAGAACGGTACATTAGCTTCTCCCGCTACTGCTTTGGCTAACAGTGTCTTACCTGTTCCGGGAGGGCCTACGAGCAACGCTCCTTTGGGTATTTTACCTCCTAATTCGGTATAACGTCCGGGATTTTTCAAAAACGAAACTATTTCTTCTACTTCCTGTTTGGCTTCGGCGAGACCGGCTACATCTTTGAACGTTATCTTGTTATTTCCGTCTTTATCAAACAGTTGCGCTTTCGATTTACCGACGCTGAAAATACCCATTCCACCGCCCATGTTACCGCTCATGCGCCTCATCACAAGTAGCCAAATAAGGATTATCAGCGCGAAAGGCCCGATAGTCATGAGGATACTCATTAAATAGTCGTCATCGCGTTCCCAGCGAATTTTTGCCGACAAGGTTTCTCTTCCGGCTTCTTTGCGGGCATCGTTGATTTTTTCAAAATAACCTGCAAACCAGTCTTTTGACGGTATAGTAACAGTTATTTTGGTCTCAAGTTTCCGGGCTTGGTCTGCATTTGCTCCGAATACGGCGTCGATGCTTTCTTTTTTGACGGATGCTGTAACCAAGTCTTTGCTTTTCGACACTACGAGGTCGGTGAATGCGTCGTTGCAAAGATATTTGTCGAACTCTGTCCACTCAATCTCATGAGTTTGAGGAGAATCGTTCATTTTGTACATTATTATCAGCGGAATAAATATCAATGCGTAGAGCCACCACGTACTTCTACCTGATTTTCGCTGATTTTTGTTGCCTTGCGAGGCGTCTTTATTTTGTTGATTAGGATTTGAGTTCATATATAATTTAATAAATATCAGGTATTTGCGTTGTAGGAGCATCTTCCCAAAGACTTTCGAGACGGTAGTATGCACGGGCTTCGGGCATAAAAATATGCACAAGAACCGTGCCGTAGTCCATGCCTACCCACTGGGCGTTTTGCGTTCCTACTACCGAGAGCGGTTTTTCGTTGAGGTCGCGGTTGGCAAATTCCCACACCGAATCCGACAGCGACGTAACTTGATTAGGGTTATTTCCCTGACAGATAACCATATAGTTGCAAATAGCGCCTGACAGATTACTCATATCGACCGTAACAATGTCGTGTCCTTTCTTTTCCTGTAATCCTTTTACTATAGTCTCGACTAATTTTTTGTTCCGATTCATTAATAATTTGTTAGTTTCAGAGTGCAAAAGTACGCATTTTTTTGGGATTTACAAAATTAATATGGTAATTGCAAACTTTTTTCGAGAGAGTCGCGAACTAATGCGTTGATAGTTGTACCGTTTCGGGATGCGAGCATGGCTATACGGTAATGAATATCGGCAGGAATACGTATGTTGAGGTTTCCGGTATATGATTTTTGCGGTTTAATGCCTTGCCGTTTACAAAAATCAAGGTATGTTTCGATGGACGCCTTAAAGTCGTCGTATAGTTCGTCGGCAGTATTCCCCTCGTAACTTATCAGGTTGTCGGGCATTCCCAACACACGTCCGTAAAGACATTTGTCTTCCTTGCTAAATTCAATGCTGCCTGTATATCCTTTGTATTCTAAAATGCTCATATATAGTTATTTAATTAGTTCGTTTTTATTCCAGAGAAAGATTAAACATTTCCATCAGTTTTTCGATGTTGGGGTTTTTGCTGTTCAGATAGTGTAATTTTTCGGTTGAAGTATAAATCATTTCATGCTCTTCTTTTTCGACAAGCCTGACATTTATCTTTATCATACTGTTTTTCAGTTTATTACGCAAAACAGATATTATCTCGTTACTGTTTATTTGCAATTCGTTTTGCTGGCTTGGATTATAGACGGCAATTTCAAACGAGCGGTCGCCGTTAAGCGTAACAATACCGTCGAGCAGCGTATTTTTGAGGTGTATCCGTTCTATTGTCAGTTGTTCGGCATATTTTTGAATACATTGTTGCAAGTCTTGCAGCGAGAAGTCGTTGTTGTCTTTAATATTATGTGTTTCAAGCCTTTCGTTTGAATTTTGTACGGGTTGGCTGATTAATTTTTCCAGCGAAGTAGAAACGACAGGCGAGGATGGTGCCTGCTTGTTCATCATTTGCGTCATAACGATTGCTTCTACCGGTCGATAAGTCGTTGCCGTTTGTAGGGTTGGCGTCGGTCGTTCTACAAGCGGTTTAATCAGTCTTTTTTTTTTACTTCGCCGTCGCCTGTCGCTATTTGGCAGAGTTGTATCAGCGTCAGTTCTACTAATAGCCGTTTGTTGCGACTGTTTTGATATTCAAAATCGCATTGATTAGTAAGACTGATAGCGTCATAGAGGATTTTGACGGGGCATTTTTCAGCCGTTTCTTTGTAACGGTCGCGTATCGACGAGCCGACCTCAAACAGCACGAGCGTTGTTGGGTCTTTGCAAACGAGAAGGTCGCGGAAATGTGTCGCTAAACCGTTGATAACGTTCTGACCGTCAAAGCCTTTCTCTAATATTTCGTTGAGTAGCAGCAGACAGTGGCGCACATCACCGGCAAGAACGGCTTCCGTTATTTTGAAATAATACTCATAATCAAGCACATTCAAATTGTCGATAACTGATTTATAAGTGATATTGCCGTTGGAGAAACTTGCCAGCATGTCGAAAATCGACAGAGCGTCGCGCATTCCGCCGTCAGCCTTACGGGCTATGATGTTAAGGCCTTCCGTTTCGGTAGTGATGTTTTCGTGCGAGGCTACATACTGCAACTGTTCTACGATGTCTTCTATCTTGATGCGTCCGAAATCATACGTCTGGCAGCGCGACAGGATAGTGGGCAGTATCTTTTGCTTTTCGGTCGTAGCGAGGATAAAGATGGCGTAGTGTGGCGGTTCTTCAAGCGTTTTGAGAAAGGCGTTGAATGCCGCCTGACTCAACATGTGGACTTCGTCGATGATATATACCTTATATTTGGTATTACCCTGCGGCAGTATGCGTACCTGTTCGACGAGCGAGCGTATGTCATCGACGGAGTTGTTCGACGCGGCGTCAAGTTCGTGGATGTTGAGCGAGCGTTGCTCGTTGAACGAGAGACATGATTCGCACTCGTTACATGCTTCTCCGTCAGCTGTAAGACGCTCACAGTTAATTGTTTTGGCAAAAATTCTGGCGCAAGAAGTTTTTCCTACGCCTCGCGGACCGCAAAAGAGGAACGCATGAGCCAGTTTTCCGCTCCAAATAGCGTTCTTTAAAGTGGTCGTAAGCGACTTCTGACCTACTACATCGCGGAATGTTGAAGGTCTGTATTTTCGTGCCGATACAATATAATCTTCCATTTTTTTTGAAATTTGGGTGCAAATATAGAAAAAAATTCTTACATTTGCGCAAAATTTT
>JAITHS010000258.1 GCA_031279875.1 Tannerella sp. | reverse complement strand
TATTGTTTCATATTTGTGCGGTTATTCTGCTCAAAGATGCCCAGCAACTTCTCCAAATCGGTGCGGCGACGTTGCTTCAACTGCAATATCTGCACTATCCACGAACGGTGATGAAGGCTCTCTATGAACTCGTTAGGAGCGTCAAGGTTTTCTTTTGTCGTTACGTCTTTTACCTGATTGTCAACTTCAATTACAGGACAGTCGGGTATGCCGATGTCATGACCGAGCAGGAAGATGCAGTAAATCTGCCGCGCCTTTTTCCGCCCGTCGCCGCTGTCATACGAGTTGGCGGAATTTTGGTAATGCAGGCCAAGATAGCGACGGAAGCGCATGATGTCGGAAGCGAGTTTGGCTTTCTGCAACTCAATAAGCACCGTTTTTTGTTTACCGTCGGGCAGGGCTATTTGGGCGGTGAAGTCAAACCGGCAAACGGTATAGTTTGTAGGCGGTTCTTTTTTTCGTTTGGCGCCGGGCGGAATGGGGATAGTGTGTTCGCGGGCTGAAAAATTCAGTTCCAAAACTTTCTCGCCGATAATGGCAGAGAGAAAAGATTTGGCTACCTTATTGTCTTCCATCATAAAGCGGAAGACAACATCATAAATAGGATTTGCTATACGCATAGTCGTTTATTTTTAATAATTAAGCGGCAAAATTAGATAAAAAACGAGAAATTTCCCAGCGCGCAAATAAAAAAAGTGCAACGAAGCATAAACTCCGTGTATTGATACTCAAAACTATTGCGTTCGTAGATAGCAACATTGCTATCGCCACAGAGGACTTTGCATTCGCGGAAAGGAATATTCCTTTTGCAGATAGCAATTATTGGCTTTTTGCGACTCGAATTTGCCGTAAATAAACACAAACTTTCTATCGCCGGTAGGAACATTGCATTCGCGGAAAGGAACGTCGCGTTCGCGGAAGGGAACGTCGCGTTCGCGGAAGGGAACGTCGAGGCTGCGGAAGGGAACGTCGCGTTCGCGGAAATGAACGTCGAGGCTGCGGAAGGGAACGTCGAGACTGCGGCGTAATCAAGTGTCGTCCCATGCGGGACTATTGTTGATATTGATTGCTCTAACCGTACACTGAAGTGTACGGTTAATAAAGTGGCGTCCCTGCGGGACTTCGTGGTACAGTCATTGGTAGTGGTTAGTGGTTAGTGGTACCCCGTCATTGCGAGCGGGAATGATACCACCAAACGATAGGTAATGCCCTGTACGTTATCTCCCTATAACCTCATTCCCACCTAATTTTCTAAACAAAACAACCTCAGTAGCAGCATGGACGACAAATTTCAAAACCTCATTACCTCATTGTTTGGTATTTGCTATTGAGTAGCAGGTAATGAGTAGTACCCACTACCTGAACAGCCCCGAAACCCTTGCAGCGGTTGAAACGAACCGTGCCCAAAACCTTTGCAGTTTGGAAATATGGTGATTTTTATCTATCTTTGCCGAAATTTTGTACCGTATGATATTAAATGAAAGAACAATACGTCAGGAATCTGTTCTCATAGCAGCTCAACAGATAATGACGGCGGCAAGAACTGCGCCGAAAGGCAAAGGCGCCGATATTATTGAGATTGCCACCGTTACCGGTGAAGACATCCGCCGTTTGTCGGATGAATTGTTGGTTATTGCCGAAGAAAAAGACTTGAAATTCTGTCTCCGCGACGCCGACAACATTTTGCAGGCCGACGCTATTATTTTAATCGGTACGCGCACCAAAGTACAGGGTCTTAACTGCGCTCACTGTGGCTTTGATACCTGTGATGCGAAGCCCGATGCGACGCCTTGCGCTATCAATACCGTTGACGTTGGCATCGCCGTCGGCTCGGCATGTGCCACAGCCGCCGATTTAAGGGTTGACACCCGCGTAATGTTCAGCGCCGGTCTCGCTGCCCAGCGCCTGCAAATGCTCGGTGCCGACGTCGGTTGCGTAATGGCAATTCCGCTCAGCGTTACCTCCAAAAACCCATTCTTCGACCGCAAACCAAAAACCGAAAAAACGGAGTAACAGAATTTATTTTTTCGCAATATCGTCGAAAAGCGTCTGCAAAAAGGCTTTGCCCGTCAACAAAATACTGTCGGCTTCGGAGCCGGAAGCAGTTGTTATACGGTTACTGTTGCAATCGAAAACGGCTGTGCTTGATTTGTTTACGACACCAAACCCGTTTGGAAAAGTGTAAAAAGCAAAGTCGGTAAAATGCGGAGATACAATGTTGCGGCTGAATTTCAGTTGTGAAGCGTCGATCTTCAACTGCGCCATCAAGGTTGCCGCGAGGTCGATTTGCGTACATATTCGCGCGATATTTCCGCTAATGTTCAGAGCGCCGCCGAGCCAAAGCATGTATATTTCATGCCGAGCGGGAGAATTGTAGGCTAACGACGACGGAAACAGTGCGGCATGGTCGGGCAATACGATGAGCAACGTGTTATTCCATGCGGACGATTTTTTTAGATCGGCAACGAAAGCGCCGAAACAGCTGTCGGTATATGCCACGGAATTGAGATACGGCTCATCGAACTTGTCAAAAGGCACGTCGAAAGGCTCATGGCTGCTCAAAGTAAGGAATATTTTCAGAGACGGATGGCGCGCCTCCTCGTTGATGCTTTCGAGCAGTCGTGGAAACGTGATATGATCGGGCGCACCCCATTTATTTAATAAATCTTTGACGGGAAAAGCGGTATCACGTTCGATATCGGTAATTTTCTGGTTAATGAGAAACGACTTGATATTTGCAAAATCCACATCTCCGCCGTGCAGATAGGAGCAATTATAGCCGTTTTCGTGCAGTATGGCGGGTATGGAGGTCATATTGCGGGTTTTCTTCGGATATTTGATAATAGACATGTCGGGTTGAGCGGGATATCCTGCCAAAATTGCTGCCAGCCCTCTGTCGGTACGAAAACTGTTGGCATACATATTGCTAAAAAAAAGCCCTTCGTGAGATAATTCGAGCATATTGGGCATGACATCTTTCGTTTTGAGCGCCGACGAGCCGCAACTTTCCAGAATGACAAATACAATGTCGGGACGTTCGGTTTTCAACAATACAGGCACACTGTCGGGCAGTTGGTGGAGTGTTTCGAAAATTTTTGCGGCTTCGTCGTCAGGCATGAAACGGTATTGGGAGGCAAAATCTTGCTGTGAAAATCGTATGGATGAAAACAGGTTGAATGCGGGGTTGATAGCCGCCTGATTCAAATACATGCTGTTGCTGAAATATACCTTGCTTGCATTCATCGTCGAAACTGTGATGCCTCCTCTGGCAACAATAACCGAACAAGCCAAAAGC
>JAITHS010000101.1 GCA_031279875.1 Tannerella sp. | reverse complement strand
CTTTTGCAGTTTTCTTTACTTCCATAATTAATTCTTTTAAAATGTTATACTTAAATTTGACGCTGCAAATATAATAATTCTTTTTTTTATCAAAATCAAAAAAACGAACTATTTTTTCGTCCTTTTATTTATTTAACTTTATGAATTATGTATTAACAAGGAAACAACAAATCGAAACAACATTTTATTGATTTTCGCGTTATATCTTCATAGAAATTTTGAATGAACTATATGCGAAAATATTATATATTGCAAATTATCAGCATTTTGTGTCTGTCGTTAGATGGTTTTGCACAAGACGGCCACGACGCTTTTGCCTTTCTTCGCTTCCCGACATCAGCCCGAACAGGCGCGTTGGGCGGTTATAACGTGTCGTTGGTAGAAACGGAATCGGGGTTGATATTTCAAAATCCGGCGCTGCTTGGAGCCGAGATGTCGGGCAAAGTCAGCGTTTCTTACATTAATTATATAGCTGACATCAATATCGGCAGTGCCGTTTACACACGTTCTGTTGGCGAAAGAGGGGCGTGGGGCATCGGCGCTACATATATTAATTATGGTACAATGAGAGAGTTCGCTCCCGACAACATCGAATTGGGGACATTCTCGATGCAAGATGTCGGGCTGCACGCTTTCTATGAATACGACCTGTCGGAGAAATGGCGCGGCGGACTGTCGCTCAAATTTCTTTACTCTACGCTGGCAGACTATACTTCCGTAGGTCTTGCTGCCGACGCCGGTTTGAGTTATTTCGACAGTGAGAAAGACTTTTCTTTCGGCATCGTTTTCAACAATGTTGGGGCGCAACTGAAACCGTTTTATGAGGAGCGTCAAAATGTGCCGTGGGATTTGAGGATGGGCATATCCAAACGCCTCGAACATGCGCCGTTTCGTTTCTCGCTTACGACTATGTATCTCAATAAGTGGAAGTTAGATTATATCGACGGTAAAGAAACGACTACTGATAGTTTTGGCGAAACGGCGTTGAAACATCTTGTTTTAGGGCTGGAATTTTTGCCGTCGGACAACTTTTGGCTTGGCGTCGGCGTCAATCCCAAAACAAGGATGGACATGTCGCTGGCTTCGGGTAATGCGCTCGGCGGTTTTTCTATCGGCGGCGGCGTTCGTGTGTCAAGATTTAACGTCGCGGCGTCGGTGGCACGCTATCATCAGTCGGCTACTTCATTGATGATTTCGGTAGGTATTTCACTTCAAGAGTTACAGCCATGAAAAAGATTATCGTAGCGGTTGACGGCTTCTCGTCGTGCGGCAAAAGCACTATGGCTAAAACACTTGCGCATACCGTAGGTTATACTTATCTCGACACCGGCGCCATGTATCGCACCGTTACGCTTTATGCTATGCGGAACGGGATAACGGAAAGCATGTTCTCCGAATTGGCAGCCGTAATGGATAGTGTTGATATTTCGTTTGCTATCAACGCTTTCACCGGTCTGACGGAGACTTATCTCAACGGCAAATGTGTCGAAAATGAGATTCGCGGAATGGAAGTTTCGCAGCATGTGAGCCGCATTGCGTCGCTGGAATTTGTTCGCACGGCGCTTGTTGCACGGCAGCGTTTAATGGGCATATCCAAAGGCATTGTGATGGACGGGCGCGACATCGGAACGGTAGTCTTTCCGGATGCGGAGTTGAAGATTTTTGTTACCGCATCAGCCGAAGTAAGAGCGCAAAGACGTTATGACGAACTGGTTGTCAACGGTTTGGAAGCCTCGTATGCCGATATTCTCAATAACGTGCAACAACGCGATTATCTCGACACCACTCGTGCCGTTTCTCCGCTCCGACAAGCCGCCGACGCCATTGTACTCGACAATACATTTATGACTGTTAATCAACAGAATGAGTGGATGTTGAAACGGTTTGAGGAAGCGACAAAGTGATTATGAAAATAGAAATAGATAACAATTCCGGCTTTTGCTTCGGCGTAGTCAATGCCATCCAAAGCGCAGAACGCGAACTTGACAAGGGCGGTGGCATATACTGCATCGGAGACCTTGTTCACAACAGCCTCGAAATGGAACGCCTTCATCGCAAAGGTTTAAAGACACTTGCGCGCGAACAACTGTCGGGTCTCAAAAACCAAACCGTTCTACTCCGCGCTCACGGCGAGCCGCCCTCAACCTACGACGTTGCCCGCAGGAATAACCTCGAAATCGTTGACGCTACTTGCCCCGTTGTTCTTAAACTTCAACGCAAAATCAAAGATTGCTATGACGAGATTAAAAACACTGATATTCAACTTATTATTTATGGCAAGCCCGGTCATGCCGAAGTAAACGGATTGGTAGGACAAACCGACGGCAAGGCTATCGTTATCGAAAACGTCGAAGCTCTTGAACAACTTGATTTTAAGCGTGGTATAATACTTTTTTCCCAAACAACAATGCCGCTTGACGGTTTCGGCAAAATAGTAGAAATAATACGTAGCCGTTTGTCGGAAGGCGTCATTTTTCGCTATTACGACACTATATGCCGTCAGGTTGCCAACCGTTTGCCGGTGTTGAAAGAGTTTGCCTTAAAGCATGACATGATATTTTTTGTTGCCGGCAGCAAGAGTTCCAACGGTCGGATGCTCTTTGAGGAGTGCCGCAAATCGAATCCGGCGACGGTTTTCATCTCCGACATCAGCGAAATCAACGCTCCTTTGCCGCCTTCGGTACGCAGCATCGGCGTTTGCGGCGCCACATCCACTCCCAAATGGCTCATGGAACAGGTCGCCGCACGAATAAGAAGAATTAAGAATTAAGAATTAAAAATTTACAAAAAATTGTTTTTTAGAAAAATAACCCGTACCTTTGCGGCTCATTATCTATGCTATGCGGCAATAACTCAGTCGGTAGAGCGTCAGCTTCCCAAGCTGAAAGTCGCGGGTTCGAGTCCCGTTTGCCGCTCTTGACCTAAAAACCTTATTACCAACGCAATAAGGTTTTTTTGCTTCATAATACCGCAAATATTTTTCAAAAACATTCAAACATTTCAAATATTTTTTGCTATCTTTGCCGCGATAATTTACAAATAATTTACAAAAACATGAAATTAGAACCGGTTACAAGAAGCAATAAGGACATGAAGAAAGTCTATATCCGACTTACTCATAAGGCGGGCAAGGTGGCGTACATTCAAACGAGTATGACGCTGCACAAATCCGGCTTGCGCAAGGGAAAGATAGCCGACCCCCTAATACTCTCCAACTGTGCTATCTTGATTAAAAAATACATAGACAAACTGAACCGCGTGGACATATCGACTTGGACGGTGCAGGAAGTATCGCAATATCTCACCGCCGAATCGGAAGTACAAAGCATATCTTTTGCAACCTTCGCGGAGCAATACATCAGAAACATGCGAAAATCAAACCGAGAACGACCGGCAAACAACTATCAGGCGGCCGTCAATAGCCTGAAGCGATATCTCGACAAAGACGACATCGCATTTGCCGACATAACGGCCATCCTGCTGCGCGGGTGGATAGACTCGCTCGCTTACACTTCCAGAGCGAAAAACCTCTATCCTATCTGCATCAAAAAACTTTTTGAGGAGGGCTGCAAACAATACAACGACTACGACCGCGACATCGTCCGAATATCAAATCAGCCGTTCCGTTCGGTAACCATACCGCAAGCCGACGTTCCGAGCGAACGCCACGCCGACATTGACGCCATACGTCGCATCGTCAACGAGCCGCCCTTGACCGACCGCGAACGACTTGCACACGATGTAGTCTTGCTTGTACTCCACCTTGCAGGAATTAATACTATTGACATCTATGAACTAAAACCGTCCTCGCTTAAAAACGGTAAACTATGCTACAATCGCCACAAGACACGCGCCGTCCGACGCGACAAGGCATATTTTGAAATCACCATCCCCGAACAAATCCTACATCTTTTTGAAAAGAACAAGGAAGCAACCGGCCTATTTGCGTATAGCAAGATGTACACGACCCCCAGTATTTTTGCCGCTGCGGTCAATAAGGGGCTTAAATCCTTATGTCGAAGAATACCCGACGCCCCCGCCGTAACCGCGTATTGGTTCAGGCACGCATGGGCTACAATTGCGTGCAACACGTGCGGATACTCGCTTGAAAATGTCGCATTTTGTCTGAATCTCGCGTCGGCGCATCCTACAACGCAATCCTACATCCACAAGGACTTCTCGCTTGTTGACCGCGTCAATGCGGACGTAATACAAGTTCTTGAACTCAATCCCTCTTTAGCAATATATCAATATTGTCGGCTATGATTTTCATAGTTTCAACGGCGCGCTTTGCCCCGTCGCAATGTGGCGTATAGTTTTTGATAATATCGCGCAATCG